>CAYGNU010000010.1:0-25994 GCA_964351175.1 uncultured Roseivirgaceae bacterium
GCCTAAGATTATACAGTGGCAAAATTCTGTACTTATTGATGAAGATGGAAAAATAAAGGGAACAATAAGCTCAGGTATGGATATTACTCCAATTTATGAATTAAAAAAGGAGCAAACAGAAGCGATATTAATTAGTGAAGAAAAAGAAAGAAAACGCGTGGCCTTAGAGTTACATGACGGGCTCGTTCAAACACTATCATCCATATCTATGCATTTGAAGTCTTTTGAAGATGAAATCCATTTGCTTACAAAAAATGGTCAGGTGGCTTATGAAGATGCCTTGAAACTATTGATGGATTGTATTGCCGATACCCGCGCTATATCTCATGATTTAATGCCATCTTCAATTTTAAGGGATGGATTAGTAAAGGCTTTAGATGATTTAGGTGCGAGAACAACCAAGTATCATGGTATACAAGTAGTTATTGATCCAGACCATGTAGATCATAGCCTCAATGAGATGCAGAGGCTTAATATCTATCGCATAAGTCAAGAACTAATACAAAACACTATTAAACACGCTAATGCTGAGCTAATAAAGGTGAAAATCAGGATGATCGGTGATATGATTTCTGTTAGCTTCAAGGACAATGGAACAGGCTATAAGGAGTCATTAGAAAGTGTAACAAGTAGAGGTATTGGACTGAAAAATATAAAAACCAGGGTTGATTCGCTAAATGGTGAGTTAACAATTTCATCTTCTGTAAAAAAAGGAACTGAAGTGAATATTCAAATACCTATTATTTAATAAATCATTTTAAGCTTTTTTTAATTAAATAAAACCGAACTTTCTTATTATCAAATAAGGTTCTTTTATCGACATGTCCTCAGAACAACATATTAAGTTGCTAATTGTAGATGACCATCAAATTGTCAGGGATGGAGTAAAAGCTTTGCTCAAAAGTTCAAAAGACATAGATGTAATTGGTGAGGCATCACACGGTTTAGAGGCTTTAGAATTCCTAAAGAAGAGCAAGGGTGAAGTTGATGTTATAATTATGGACATTACCATGCCTGTGATGGACGGGGTAACTGCTACCAAACAAATTCTGAAAGAGTTTCCTCTTATTAAAATATTAGCGCTTTCTATGCACGATGATGAATCTCATATTATAACTATGCTGAAACAAGGCGCTTTAGGCTATGTACTTAAAACCACTGGAAAATCTGAGTTGGAGCATGCGATAGCTAGAGTTTCAGAGGGTCAGAGCTATTTCAGTAAACAAACTTCCTCTAAAATTTTAGACTATATTTCCAGCGGTGGTAAACGAAATCAAAAAAGTGTAACCAAATTAACGGAACGAGAAAAAGAGGTGCTTCTTCTAATTGCAGATGAATTAACCAATGCTGAAATAGCAGAAAAGTTATTTGTCAGTCATAGAACAGTAGATACCCACAGAAGAAATTTACTTCAGAAACTTAACGCAAAAAATACTGCTGGCCTTGTTAAGTATGCGTTACAAAATGAATTGAAGCCCAGATTTTAATCTTATCCTATCGATGTCTAGGTGAAAAAGCTTAGACTCTACGCTTTTTCACCTAGACATTAATTTACGCCTTTCGCGTCAAGCGCAGCAATAATTAATTACCGAACTTCATAACAATAAGTCATACTAAATAATAAAGTTATGAACCAGATATTAATTTCTAATTTGTCTATAGAGAATGATTTATTAAAGGTTACCCATAATAAATTTAGTGCTCCCTTAAGGTATTTGCTTCAGTATGCCGAAAAGTTATACTTTAATCAAGGACATGTTTTATATCATGCTGGCAACATTGCGAGAGGTATGTATATCATAAGCAAAGGTAAAGTGAAGTTGAGCAAATTTGGCATCGAGGGTAAGGAACAGATCATTAAAATTGTTCATAATGGCGATGTTATGGGGCATGAAGCTTTACTTAACGATCAACGATTTCATGAAGATGCTGAGGTGCTAGAAGATGCTGAAGTTTATTATGTTGGGCGTGAAGATTTTGAAAAGGTATGTAACCATGATATTGCGGTCTTAAACTACCTCACTAAACTAATATGTAAAGACCTTAATAAGGTTGAGGAGCAACTGGTGGCAGCGGCATATGAGCCAGTGAGAGGCAGGTTGGCCAGTATTCTTTTAATGCTTTCAAAAATGTACGAGAAGGATGGTAAGTATATTATCAACCTTAGTAGGTCAGATTTGGCAAATTTGGCTGGTACTGCTAAAGAAACCTCCATCCGCCTAATCTCAGAACTGAAAGGCGATGGCGTTTTAGATGTTGATGGTCAAAACATAATCATTAAAGATTTGAATGCGCTCAAGCAGGTGGCTGGCTTATATAAGTCTTTTGACAAGCATCACGAGATGCTTTGACCTCGGTCATTCGGTGGAGGAAATCATCTTCCTACATTTGATTAAATCCAAATGAGAATGAAAAAGCATGAAGGAAGAAAAATCTATGAAGACTATGAATTATGGGATTTAGATCTCGAATTATGGTCAATGGATTTGAAGACATGGAATAACGAAGCAGATGGGATAGAAGACTGTGTTTCAAAAATTAACAAAAAAGTAAAGAAGCACGAAGAAGCATTGATGGACCAGCTGACAATTTTAATGGTTCACAGTAGCGAGTTGTTTAAGCACAAAAAAGACATTGATGATTTAATGTTTGGAAATCCAATCGGCAAAAAGGTATTTGAACACTATAACAATGATATTGAAAACCATAAGATGTACAAGAGTGCCCATGAAAAACTAAGACTACAGCACTCTTTAATAAGACTTTTATTAAAAGATCTTAAAAGCATGATTGATTCTTTTAATTGAATAATTATGATCGCCACTCTTAATAAATATCAAATAGATAATGTACTCTACAGTCAGGTAATTGGCCGTATCGGTTGCTGCAAGAATAATAAGGTATATATAGTGCCTATTACCTACGCCTATGATGGTGAGTATATTTATTGCCATACTGTGGAGGGAATGAAAATAGATTATATGCGCTCTAATCCTGAGGTATGCTTCGAGGTAGAAAGTATTGATAATATGGCCCATTGGCAAAGTGTCATTCTTTGGGGAAAGTATGAAGAACTTAGTGGTCAGCTTTTGGAGCAAGCTGTACAATTATTGGTTACTAGGTTACATCCACTTATGACCAGTGAAACAATGAGGCCACGTCATGGTTTAGACAATCTTTCAAAAGGTGTTGCACCTGTTAAGAAAAGTATCGCATTTCGAATAAAAGTAGAAGAAGCTACAGGTAAGTTTGAAAAAGCAACACTCACAAGAGTTTTAGTTGAAAAACATTAAATACAATACCCACTTTTAATTATTTAATAGGTTCTCTCCTTACACTTTGGTTGGGTGCTGAAGTAGTATCAATAAATCTAAGTACTTCAATGATTTCACTTGAAATTGAAAAATCTGAAGCAGATGGTTGAAGTAGTAAAGTAAAATTCACAAATGGAGTAAAGCAATCCTAACTGTCACTAGAACGATGATTAGGATCATTTAGTTGATTAATCATTATCATATGGTTTAAGCACCTAGAGGACTAAATTTATTCTAGATAAGGATTAAGATAATTGATTATCACGAGCTTTTTTATGGAGATAGTTTGGAAAAGCTGTCACCCTGTAATCGGGGGTTTACTAATAGATGTTTTTTTATTTTAAAAAAAACCATAAGGATGAAAATCAATAATATAAAGTTGCTGGTCATTGGTATCATTCTTTTTTTGATAATATTATTCAGCTTACTAAATACATTAGAATAAAATGAAAAAGTTACTACTCCTTCTTGCTCTAATTGCGGGTTCATGCACCACAGAACCTAATGTGTTGGTTGATTATGATAGAGATGCCGATTTTAATACTTATCAGACATTTAACTGGGCTGATGAGGCTATGCAGGTGGAGCATGATCAGCCTCAATATGACAATAGTCTTAATAGGAAAAGAATATTAAAAGCAATTGATAGTCAATTAACGGGTAGAGGTTATCAGAAGGATACATCAGAGCCTGATTTACTCGTAAACATACATCTGGTGATCAAATCAAAACAGCAAGTTAAAAGTCAGCCAATTATGAGCCGTTACAGATATTGGCAAGATTATAATGTAAATATTTATGACTACGAGGAAGGTTCTCTGATTGTAGACCTTATTGATAAGGAAAAAAACCAGTTGGTATGGCAGGGAATTATCTCTGGAGGCTTGAATATTAAACCACAAGAAATTGAACCTGCTATCAACAGTGCTGTGGCATTAATATTCAGTAAATATACCTACCGAGGCTCCAATCAGTAGCTCAATGTTATCACCTCATTCTACTCCAGTTGAAAAACTACTTCAATTTTTTGCTACGGATAATTTAACTGGCTTATCCACTCAAGAAGCCAAAAAAAGGTTAAAAACTTATGGAAGGAATGAGCTTAATGAGCACTTAGAAGAAAGTCCTTTTCTGCTATTTCTATCACAATTTAAAAACTCACTAACAGCACTTCTTTTTGCAGCTGCCATAGTTTCATTTTTTTTCGGAGATATCCCCGAAACGGTAGCCATATTATTGGTTATCCTTATTAATGCGTGCATTGGGTTCATTCTTGAGTTTCAGGCGCATCGATCTATGCGTTCTTTGAGAAAGCTTCAAAAAAAGTTTACCAAGGTTATCAGAGATGGTAAACTGACATCCATTGAAACTACATTTATTGTACCTGGCGATTTAATTTTTATTGAATCTGGCGATGTGGCTGGTGCTGATGGTAGAATTATTGAATCTTCTCAATTGGAAGTTAGCCAAGCACTACTTACTGGCGAATCACTTCCTGTCTCAAAAAATAATTTATTAGTGCCTACTGACGCTATTATTGCTGAACAACATAATATGTTTTTTAAAGGTACTGCTGCCACGCGTGGCAACGCTCGCATATTGGTTACAGGAACAGGCATGAAAACCCAAATGGGAGAGATTTCTGAATTAATAGATGAATCTCAAAAAGATGAGATACCCTTGAATAAAAAACTTAATGCATTGAGCCATAAGCTCATTTGGTTAACTCTCATCTTTATTCTCGCTTTTGTCAGCATAGGCTACTTTACGGGAAAAGATCTTTACCTAATGGTGGAAACGGCTCTTGCCTTAGCAGTGGCGGCCATTCCTGAAGGTTTACCCATTGTGGCCACCATTGCACTGGCTAAAGGAATGTTTAAAATGGCTAAGCATCATGTTTTGGTGAAAAAATTAGCCGCTGTTGAAACTCTAGGTGAAACGGACCTCATTATGACAGATAAAACAGGAACACTAACTGAAAATAAATTAGAGGTTCAAAAAATCAGTTTCTTAGCATCTAATCTTGACTTACACGAAACCGACCACGCTGAGTTAAGGGCAGAAGATAAGCTAGAAATGGCACGTCTGTTAAAAGTAGCTGTATACTGCAATAATGCTTCAATACAAGACTCTTTAGAGGGAGTAGGAGACCCCTTGGAAACCGCATTGCTAAGATTTGTTTCTAACCAGGATAAGACAATTCTCAATAACATCAACAAATGGGTACGCTATTATGAGAAACCATTTGATAGTGAGTCTAGAATTATGATTACTGGGAATGAACTTGAAAATAATTTCTTTTTATCAATGAAAGGAGACCCTGTAGAAGTATTGACGCAATGCAATAAAGTTTTAGCTAATGACCAAGAGTTAAACCTTGATTCTGATGAGAGAAAAAGTTGGTTGAAAAAGATTAATCAATTGGCCGCTGAAGGCCTCAAAGTTTTAGGTTTTGCTTATAACAAGTCAGAGGAAAGGATTGAAAATATAGCATCAGACTTTGTTTTTATCGGACTTGTGGCTTTTATAGATCCACCGAGGCTAGAAGTACCCAAAGCCATTGGAAAATGCCATGCGGCCGGAGTAAAAGTAGTGATGGTTACCGGAGATCATTCCGAAACTGCCAAAGCGATAGCTTTGAGGGTGGGCCTTACCGATAAAATGGATGAAACCGTGATCGATGGTAAAGCTCTAAGTAAAATGCATCTAGTTAATGAAAATGAACTATTAAAAGATATCCTCATTTATTCAAGGGTTAGCCCTGCGCAGAAGCTAGAATTGATTAAATACTATCAGCGTCAGGGTAATGTAGTGGCCATGACAGGAGATGGGGTAAATGATGCCCCAGCACTTAAAAAGGCTGATATAGGAATAGCCATGGGACTTCGAGGCACTGATGTAGCTCGTGAAGCAGCTGATATGATTCTTGAAGATGACTCTTTTAATTCAATAGCTCATGCCGTACGTCAGGGGAGGGTCATTATCAGCAATATCAAAAATTTTGTTATTTATCTGCTGTCATGCAACCTTTCAGAAATTCTTATTGTGGGCTTTGCTGCATTTTCTAATCTGGCTTTACCGTTACTACCGCTACAAATTTTATTTCTTAATCTGGTGACAGATATCTTTCCTGCACTCGCTTTAGGCATGGGTAGAGGTAGTGGTGCTATCATGCAAGGAAAATTTCGAAAGGCTAATGAACCTATTATAACTGCAGCAGATTGGAAATCAATTCTTACTTATTCATTCGTACTTACTGCATCTGTACTTGGATGTTACATTTACAGTATAGAGGTACTTCACTCGGATCAGATATTAGCCAATAACATCGCTTTTTATACATTGGCGTTTGCTCAACTTACTCATCCATTTAACCTTGTAAAAGGTACTGATCCTATTTTAAAAAATGAGATTGTAAGAAACCCACACTTATGGTTAGCTATTGGGCTTTGCACTTTACTTATGTTTGGTGCTTATTGGATCCCTTCTTTAAGCGAGGTTCTAAAGGTTAAAGAATTTGATTTTGATGCTATTATTTTAATAACTGTTGGTGCCATTGTTCCTGTAGCTGTAATAACAACTTATAAGAGGTTGTTTAGAAGAATGAATGGTTTGGCTTGAAGTAGGTCAGTATTATTCTTAAAGTTTCATTTCTTTTATCATTAAAGCCTGAATATATCCAGAAAGTGCTCCAATAGCTAAGCCTTCTACCATAAGAAATGCACCTATGATAATTGGATCTAGATGTGGTCCCATAGGCAGGGCTTCCTTAAGGAAATCCATATAACCTTGATCTATGAAAGACAGGTAGAAAAATATAAAAAGACTAAAAATAAGCATACCAAAAAAAGAAGTTGCAACGCCAAGCCCCATATTTTTTAAATAGCTGTGGCCTTCAGTGGCGTGGTGCTGATAATAATTCAAGGATCTGCCTACCATAAAGTATATGACCACTACATCTAAAATCCTAATAAATAAAGTCTTAGATAATACAAAGACTTCCATTGCTAAGAAGATTACAATTAGTATCAGCCCCAAATAGATTCCGAACCTAATTGCTGTTTTTTGAAAATTAGTTTGATCTTTCATGACATTATTGTTGAATAACTAATCTAGGAACCTAATCGATTATATGGGATGATCAGTATCAGTGCAAGTGTTGATTGCGGACATTTGAGAGCGGTTAGAGAAGTATCAATTTTGCTAAGTGATTTACCACATATAAATTAATATTTATGAAAACTTCTGACAATAAAACCAGCAAAGGAAAATTATTAGCCGCATATAAAATTGCGGAGCAATGGAAATCTGATTTGGAATTTTATAATGACGAAGTGCATTTCCTCGCCTCCTTAGTCGATAAAAACTTTGTTTATCTCATAGATGAAAAGGAATTTCCAAACACCACCAAGATTACTAACAGATTAAAAGAAACCATCAATGTGTGTCAGGAGCTGTTACGAAGCACATTGGATTATATGGTTACTGTAGGCTCAATATTAGAAAAGGATGCGGCAGATTCAGTGCAGGATGTTGGGCATGTAAAATTAGAGATTAAAATAGCTGCTTTTGAAAATTCTTTTAAGTCCTTAAAACGAGAGATTTTTTCCATGTCTAAGGTAATTATGAAACATGAAAAAATGAAAAGACTTTTACAAGCACAGTAATAGTGGAATTTTTATTTAAAAACGAACTTGGAATATGTATTAGATGATGAAGTCTGTAAGTTCTTATTATTGTTTATCCCGCTTTATTCTCTTAACAAACTGATAATTAATGCAATAAATTTTATTCAAACTATTTTAGAACGCTGTAAATTAATGAGTTACAGCGTTTTTTTATTTACGACATTATCCTGGTTGTACTTTTATTTTTCAATTCAAAGGAAATTTGTTCCAAAATGGTACTGCCCAATCATGGCTCCATTGGCTATGCATATCTTTAAATTTAATTAGTTGATAACTTGAATGCTGAACTCTTGCGAACTTGCCATTTTCTTGTTTGATTACGGATATCAAAAAAAGAATTGAAATATCTGAAATAAATAGGGCTTACCTAATTTACAAACAATGTCTAAATCTATCTATATAACATCAGCGGAAGCCTACTGTGGCAAGTCTTTGATTTCCTTAGGAATAACAGAGCATATAGTAAAAAAGACAAGAAGGGTATCTGTTTTTAGACCTATAATCACCTCTAATTCTAAAACCAAAAGAGATAAGAACATTGATCTTTTGTTAACTCATTTCAATTTAGAACAGGATTATCAAGATACTTATGCCTTCCGCACCAAAGAAGCACAGGAACTGATATCTCGTGGGGATACTTCTAAGCTTTTGGATAAGATCATACGGATGTACAAAGACTTAGAGGAAAAGAGTGATTTCATCATCTGTGAGGGAACGGATTTTATTTCTGAGAGTAGCAATTTTGAATTTGGTCTCAATGTAGAAATCGCTAAAAATTTAGGTGCTCCTGTGCTAATAGTGGGTCGAGCAGATTTAAATAGATCTGAAGAAGAGATCATAAATCCTATACAGATAGCACTAGAGAGTTTTTTGGAAAATGATTGTCAGGTAGTGGGAGCCATATTAAATAAGGCTAAAGATGAGCAGGTTGAAAGTCTTTATAAAAGCATGGTACGAGATCTACCTATCAAAGATCTTTTTCTGTCGGTTATTCCCCAAAGCAAAGTGTTAAACAGCCCAACGGTAAAAGAGGTGGTAGAGTATATGAATGCCGAAGTGCTATATGGAGAAGATCAGTTAAAAAATTCAGTTTTTAGTTACTCTATAGCAGCTATGAACTTGGAAAACTATTTAAAAAAGATAACAGATAATTGTCTAATCATTACTCCAGGTGATAGGGGTGAGATTATTTTAGGCACTTTGCAAGCTCACAATTCAATTAATTACCCGAGAGTATCTTGTATTATGCTCACAACTGGCCTTAAACCGGATGATTCTATTATTAAGCTTTTAGATGGACTACCACATAGGGTACCTATACTGTCAGTGAAGCCAAATACCTATGAAACGGCTACTAAACTCAGTCATATTCATTCTCATATCACACCAGAAAACGACCAGAAGATTGCAGAGAGTTTAAGATTTTTTGAGGAACATATTCAGGCAGACAAAATAGTGGAGAGGTTTAGCAAAGTCAAAGTTCGTGGCATGACCCCGAGAATGTTTCAATACAACCTGACTCAGAAAGCACGTAAGCAGAAAATGAGCATTGTTTTAGCTGAAGGCGAAGATGATAGAATACTTAAAGCCACCGAAATTCTTGTAGAGCAGGATGTGGTCACCATTACCCTTTTAGGAAATAGAGATAAAATATTTCAGAAAATAGCCAAGCAAGGTTTAGATATTGATATTTCTAAAGTTTCCATCTTAGATCCACGATCTTCAGAGAAGTTTGAGGCCTATGCCACTGTATTTTATGAGCTGCGAAAACATAAGGGGGTAAATATGGACATGGCCAGAGATATCATGAGTGATGTGTCGTATTATGGAACCATGATGGTGTATCAAGGGGATGTAGACGGTATGGTATCTGGTGCAGTTCATACCACACAGCATACCATTCGTCCTGCGCTACAATTTGTGAAAACCAAGCCTGGATTTTCAACGGTATCTTCGGTGTTTTTTATGTGTCTGGACGATCGTGTTTTGGTATATGGCGATTGCGCTATTAATCCAAATCCTGATGCCCAACAATTGGCTGAAATTGCAACATCATCAGCCGAAACGGCCCTTGCCTTCGGAATAGAACCAAAGATAGCGATGCTTTCCTATTCCTCAGGAGCATCTGGCAAAGGCGCTGACGTAGAAAAAGTTAGAGAGGCAACCAGATTAGTTAAGGCATCTAACCCTAACCTTAAAATAGAGGGGCCGATACAATATGATGCAGCAGTTGATTTAGAAGTTGGGTTAAAGAAAATACCTGGATCAGAAGTAGCTGGACAGGCCACTGTATTGATTTTTCCCGATCTAAATACAGGTAATAATACTTACAAAGCAATACAACGTGAAACTGGGGCTATCGCAATTGGCCCAGTACTTCAAGGTTTAAATAAACCAGTGAATGATCTTAGCAGAGGTTGTACCGTCACTGATATTGTAAATACGGTAATTATCACAGCGATTCAAGCACAGAATGAAACATCATTAGCATGAAAATCTTAGTCTTAAATGCCGGCAGCTCTTCTTTAAAATATCAACTCTTTGAGTTTCCTGAAAAGAAGGTTTTAGTATCTGGGTTGATTGAAAGAATTGGTGAACCTAAAGGGCGTATAGCACATTGTTTATCTCAAGTAGTAGATACGATAGTGCTTGAAATAGCAATTCCTAATCATCATATAGCGCTTGAAAAAATAGCCACACTTCTGCTTGAGGGAGAAAAGGCAGTTGTTAACAATCCACAGGAAATATTAGCTGTAGGGCATAGAGTGGTGCATGGAGGAGAAAAATTTAGTGCTCCTACTCTGATCGATTCAGAGGAAATACTAGAAGACTTGAGAAAACTATCCTATTTAGCACCCTTGCATAATCCGGCTAACATAACAGGTATAGAAGTAGCTAGAAAAGTTTTTCCTAGTGCTAAACAAGTGGCAGTATTTGATACTGCCTTTCACCAAACGCTGCCTGACTATGTTTATCGGTATGCGCTTCCTAATGAACTTTATACTGAACACGGTTTGCGTGCATATGGTTTTCATGGAACTTCGCATCAATATGTTTCTCGAAAAGGAGCTCAATTCTTAGGCATTGAACCTAGTCAGTTTAATACCATATCGATCCATCTGGGAAATGGCTGTAGTATGACTGCTGTTAAAAATGGGAAAAGTATTGATACATCTATGGGCCTTACACCAATGGGCGGACTTATCATGGGTACCCGACCTGGTGATTTTGATCCCTCACTTATACTTTTTTTAGGCAGGACATTGAAAATGGGATTGGATGATGTGGATACCCTTCTAAATAAAAAAAGCGGTCTAAAAGGACTGACAGGAGATAATGATTTGAGAGAGATACTTGATCGCTACAATAATAATGATGTGGAAGCTCAATTGGCCATTCAGATGTATATCTATCGAATTCGTAAATATATTGGCGCATATGCGGTGGCTTTAGGTCGAGTTGATACAGTTATTTTCACAGCTGGTGTAGGGGAGAATAGTGCATTCATTCGTGAAGGTGTTTGTGCAGATCTAGAAATATTAGGTATTAAATTGGACAAAGAACTTAATTCAGTTCGTTCGAAGGAAACCAGAGAAATTCAACAGACAGATAGTCTTATTAAAATATTAGTAGTGCCAACTAATGAAGAGCTGGAGATTGCTAATGAAACAGAAAGATTATTAAATTGAATCTGATCCCATTCAGGTTTCGGTTTCAATTTACAATATATTTTTCTGGCTCTGCTTCAAATGAAACTTTACAGCCATCGCAGCAAAAGTAGACCTTATCACCATTATATTCCAATACATGCTTAGCCGTACTTTTTTGCACAGGTATATTACAAACCGGGTTTATATAAAGATCCTCCTGAAGTTCAACGCTTTGAGTGATTGGCTCAGGCATTTTTAGTTTATTTTCAGATTCTTTTTGTTGGCCCTCACGTTTGATCTGAATGATTTCTGCAAGTATTGAAATGGCTACTTCTTCTGGTGTTTTTGCATTGATGTCAATGCCTGCTGGTGTTTTTATTTTGGATAGTTGATCATTGTCAACTCCCATTTGACGAAGCATATTATAAATACTCGTTGCCTTTCTTCTACTTGAAACAAACCCAAGGTAATTGGTATTGAACGAGATAGCGGTTTTAAGGCTTTTTTCATCATCTTCACCTTGCGTGCATACTACAATAAAGTCTTTAGAGTTTACTTTTTCTTTGAATTGATCAAAGCCAAATACACCTTCTGCTTTGGGAAACATTTCTTGTTCTGCTAAGTCAGATATCACTTTGACGGAATACCCAGATGCCGTCCCAAGGCTACATAATGCCTTAGCAATGTGCGATCTTCCAAATATTAATAATTTTGTTTTTTGCATGATAGGTTCTATGTAAACTTCAACAGTACCACCACTCATACAAGTCATGGTATAATTTTTAACCCCTTTTTGGCTGATAGTATTGCTATTAGGCTCAATTCTAACCAACCTAGGTGTTGCCTGATTCATAGCTTCGAGCGCTTCTTTAATAATAATCCCTTTAGTACAACCACCGCCTATCCAACCCGTAACTGTACCATCAGCGGCAATTAGTGCTCTATCACCTTGTTTACTGGAAGTAGGAGCTTCCCTTCTTACAACCATGGCCATTGCCAATGGCTCATCATTTTCTTGTCGCTTATTTATCTCTGATTGCAAATTTTGATCAAACATGACTTAATATATTTTCTAGTTCCAATAAACTATTAAAATTATGAGCTGAAGCAAAAACATCAAGGTAGGGTAGTGCTTCTTTCATACCTTTAGCCTCTGGGCTGTATTCTCTTGATCCTTTTAATGGATTTAACCATACTAACTTGTTCGTGCGCATTTTAATTTTGTCCAATTCTTGAGATATAAGTGAAGTCTCACCTGTATCTAACCCGTCACTTAATATTATTGTTACAGACTTACCATTGAGCACTTTCTTCGCATACTTGTTATTAAATTCCTGAAGGCATTCTCCAATTTTTGTTCCTCCAGACCAGTTTTTCGCATGCAAAGACATCTCAAGCAGTACTTTATCAAGTTGATCTTGATTAAAATAGTTCGTAATTCTCACTAGCGTAGTGCTAAAAATAAAGGACTCCACTTGTTTTATTTGTTGTTTCAATGACCAAATAAATTTCAGAAGAAAAAAGGAGTATTTATCCATACTTCCACTCACATCTAAAATCAAATTCACCCTATATTTATCAATGCGTCTGTTTTTTCTAGATAATTTCAGCAGTAAGTCGCCATTGGACATATTCTTTCTTATCGTATTTCGGAGATCTATTCTACCTTGCTTTTCGGCCTTCATCTTTCTTTTTAACCGATGATTCAATTGACGTATAAGCTCTTCAGTTATTTCATCTAAAATACCACTGTCCATGCTACTTACCCTACTAAAGTCAGTCGCTTTTAAGATGTCTATCTGACTGGCACTAGTTACACTTTTAGCTTCTTCCTCTTTTTTTTCCTCTTCACTATTAGGCTTAAAGCCTGCCATTACTAGAGAGGCATTTGCTTTTTTAATGACATTTGACTGTGATTGTTTTTTTATGGTATGGTTGTAACCATGTTTTCTTTTACCCCAAAACGTGGCGTAGCATTTATTAAAAACTTCTTCTTCTTCTTTGCTGGTACAGAACAATGCCTTTACCGTATAGTGCCATGTGCTAAAATCATTGATAAAAACTTGATCAGCTATAGACATTAACTCCTCAATGTGAGAAAGACCAATCTTGAGTTCATGATCTCTGCAATATCCTCCAAAGGCCACAATGGCTTCATCTAAGGTCTCATAATTGGAGTAATGAAAAATAGCCATATGTTAGGCTTTAATCTCTTCCAGTATCTGGTTTAGATCTCTGCTTAACACCGATTTTATATCAGAGTCAGATTTGAGAATACAACCCAATGTTTTTTCAATGCTTTCAGCATCAAAAGAATTTATTTGAAGTGAAAGTAAAGCATTAGTCCAATCCAAAGTTTCAGCTACGCCTGGGGATTTTTGCAGGTTCATTTTTCTTAGGGATTCAACGAATTTGACCAGTTGAATAGCCATATTCTCATTGACTTCGGGATACTTACTTTTGATTATTTTCAATTCTTTATCAAACTGTGGATAATCGATCCAGTGATATAGGCATCGTCTTTTCAAAGCATCACTCAGCTCTCTAGTTCTATTTGAAGTAAGAATTACGATAGGCTTATGTTTAGCCTTTATGGTACCCATTTCAGGTATGGATATTTGAAAGTCAGAGAGTAGTTCTAATAGAAAGGCCTCAAATTCTTCATCAGCTCTATCAATTTCATCAATTAAAAGCACAGGTGCTTTATTCTCTGCTGTAATGGCCTTTAATAATGGCCTTCTTAGTAAGAAAGACTCGCTGAATATATGGTCTTCTTTCTCTTGCTCTGTTAAAGAAGACTTTTCGTTTATTTTGATTGAAAGAAGTTGCTTTTGGTAGTTCCACTCATAAATGGCAGTGTTTACATCAAGCCCTTCATAGCACTGTAATCTAATCAGATCAGTATCTAAATGATCCGATAAAATGCGAGCAGCTTCTGTTTTACCTACGCCAGGAGGTCCTTCCAATAAAAGGGGTTTTTGGAGGTTGAGCATAAGAAGAAATACCGTTGCCAGTTCTTCTTCAACAGTGTAACCCAACTTTCCAAAAATCCCTATTAACTTTTCAACTTCGGGTATCATAAGTTATATTTTAACCTTCTTGTTCTTTCTTTTTACCAAATAAACCTGAAACCTTACTTTTTAAAACCGAGCCCATCATTGAACCAGCTTTTAGATCATTATCAAACTCTTCACCAGCTAAAAGGGATCTGAAATTCTCGATGAATTGGTTCATCAATTGATCAGACACATCATTTATAAGGCGAGAGCCAAATTGAGCTAATGTTCCTTTGATGTTAACAGTCATTTGAAAGTCAACCTCGGATCCGGTATCAGTTGCACTAATAACTCCTTCCATAGTCATTTCTGCGCTACCTTTTCCTTTAGAATCAAGGCCTTTCCCATTTAACACTAACTTGTCGTTAACTTCATCGAGTTCTACAATAGTGATTTCGCCATTATATTTTGATTTGATAGGTCCGAACTTTAATGAAACCTCACCTTTATAGTTTTTATCATCTATTTGCTCTGTAATGCTAGCTCCAGGGACGCATCCTGAAATCTCCATAGGATTACTTAATCCGACCCATACTTTTTCTACTGGTTGTTCAATGCTAAATTTCTTGGTTATTATCGCTTCCATTTTTTTCTTTTAAAAGGCCGACCTTTTGGGCCGGCCATTGTTTAGTTTTAATTATGCTTCTCTAATATCCTTATCCAACAAGCCTCTTTTCTTTAATTCTTCAAAGATTTTAGCTGGAGTGATTGGAATATCCATATGCGTAATACCATATGGTTTTAATGCATCCACAATAGCATTTGCAATTGCCGGTGGAGCACCAACTGTTGGAGATTCACCAATACCTTTTGCACCTATAGGGTGGTGAGGAGAAGGAGTAACAGTATGACCTGTTTCCCAACTAGGTGATTCTACAGCAGTAGGTACTAAATAATCCATAAGTGTACCATTAAGTGCATTTCCATCTTCGTCATATATGATTTCTTCATACATTGCTGGTGCTAACCCTTGAGTAAGGCCGCCATGTACTTGGCCTTGAGCTACCATTGGATTGATTATATGTCCAGCATCATCAATGGCTACAAATCTTCTTACTTTAATTTCGAAGGTATCAGGATCAATATCTACAACACAGATATATGCTCCTGAAGGGAATGTAAGGTTGGGCGGATCATAGTAATGTGTTGCCTCAAATCCAGCTTCCATACCTTGTGGATGATTCGTATAAGCCGCAAATACTAGTTCTTGAATAGTTTTTGACTTCTCCGGAGCACCTTTAACAAACCACTTACCTGGTTCCCATTCCAAGTCATCTTCACTAACTTCTAATAAATACGAAGCAATTTTCTTTGCCTTGTCTTTCAACTTTCTGGCAGCAATAGCAGCAGCTGCTCCTGCAGTAGGAGTAGAACGTGATGCATATGTACCAAGGCCATAAGGAGCGGTATCTGTATCACCTTCTTCAATAATGATATCTTTAGAAGGTATGCCTAACTCTTCTGCAATAATCTGAGCATAAGTAGTTTCGTGGCCTTGTCCTTGAGACTTCGTTCCGAAACGCGCAATAGCTTTACCAGTAGGGTGTACCCTAATTTCCGCACTATCAAACATTTTTATTCCAAGAATATCGAAATCCTTAGAAGGTCCAGCACCAACAATTTCAGTAAAAGTCGAGAGACCTATACCCATCAATTCACCTTTCTTACGCTTTTCTGCTTGCTCAACTCTTAACTTATCATACTCAACAGTTTTCATAGCAAGCTCTAAACCTGCGTGGTAATCACCGCTGTCATATGACCATCCGGTAGGAGAGGCATATGGAAACTGATCTTTCTTAATGAAGTTATCAAATCGTAACTGTGCAGGATCTTTACCAATTTCTAATGCATATCTATCAGTGATTCGCTCAATAGCATGAACAGCTTCCGTTACACGGAATGAACATCTATAAGCAACACCCCCTGGAGGTTTGTTGGTATAAATAGCATCCGCTTCCATAAAAGCAGTAGGATAATCATAAGAGCCTGTTCCAATAGAAAACATTCCAGTTGGGAATTTAGATGGGTTTGCAGCTCCATCTGTATATCCATGATCAGCTAAAACTTTCATTCTTGTCGCTAAGATTTTACCATCCTTAGTTCCTGCCATTTCAGCAGTAATATGGTAATCTCTTGCAAATGAATTAGTTAAATTATCTGAACGATCTTCAATCCATTTAACAGGCTTGCCTATTAAGAATGAAGCCGCAATTGCAATCACATAACCTGGGAAAACTGGCACTTTACCACCGAATCCTCCTCCGATATCATGAGCAATTACTCTTACTTTTTCTTCAGTAAGACCGACATGACCAGCAACTAGAGCAATTACAGTTCTAATGGCATGCGGTGCCTGTGTGGTCATGTGCATGGTTAAGTGATTATCTATTTTATTGTAATCAGCCACACATCCACAAGTTTCTATAGAAGCCACATGGATACGAGGGATGTGCATTTGTTCTTTTACTACAACATCTGCTTCAGCAAATACTTTTTCAGTTGCCTCTTTATCACCTACTTCCCAATGCCATGCTTGGTTATCTTTCTGACCTTCTTTGTCTGGCCTCAAAAGAGGAGCATCGGCATCTAAAGCCTTATAAGGATCGATTACAGGCTTCATTACATCATAATCAACTTCTAAGGCTTCACGACCATCACGAGCGGCTTCTCGGCTTGTCGCAATAATTGCCGCTACTTCTTGTCCTTGATGCATGGCAGTATCTACCGGAAGCACCATTTGTGTATCGGACATTAATGTAGGCATCCAGTGCAAGTTGTATTGCTCTAAATCTTTTCCTGTAATGACAGCAAGAACGCCCTCAACTGCCATTGCTGATTCTTTATTAATGTTAGTTATTTTGGCATAAGCATATGGAGATCTTTTGATATCCATATAAAGCATACCTGGTAGTTTTATATCATCGACATATTTTCCTTGACCATGAACAAATCGGTTATCTTCTTTCCGCTTAACGGAATGACCCATTCCTCCAATTTCTTTTGATGTTTTACATTGTATCATTCTTTCTAATTTTTATTCGACAAAAATTGGTTCAGTTGAAGGCAACTCATCACCTCTCATTTTAGCTCCAGCATATTGAATAGCTTTTACTATATTGTTATATCCAGTGCAACGGCATAGGTTTCCTGAAATACCCCATCTAATCTCTTCTTCAGTAGGATTAGGGTTTTTGTCAAGAAGTTCTACCGCTCTTAACATCATGCCAGGCGTGCAAAATCCACATTGCAAGGCATGTGTTTCTTTAAACCCTTCTTGTATGGCATGAGGTCCTTCCGCAGAAGCAAGACCTTCAACAGTAGTGATTTCTTTACCATTAGCTTGTACAGCAAGGATGGTACAAGATTTAGCAGATTTTCCATTGATTAAAATAGTACATGCTCCACAACTTGAGGTATCACATCCGATGTGTGTACCAGTAATGTTGGCTTGCTCTCTAATGAAGTGAACAAGTAGCGTCCTTGGTTCTACTTCCGCAGAAAACTCTTCTCCATTAATCTTTAGTGTGATTTGTTTTTTCATTGTAAAATATTTTTTCTTAAGAATTCGCTCTTTCAAGAGCTTTAAGTATCATTTTTTTAGTGATTGACTTCACCACTCGTCTTTTATAGTCTTCAGAACCTCTAAGGTCGCTTGATGGATTACAATCTTCAGAGGCAAACTGCGCTGCATTAGCTATTGCTTCTTCATCTATTTTTGTACCTACTAACGCTTCTTCGGATCTTGAAGCTCTGAGCGGAAGTGGGTTCACATTGGTCAAACCTATACCTGCGTAAGTGCAAACACCATTGTCATCAAGTACTAATTGTACTGCAACTCCAGCTGTAGCATAGTCTCCAACTTTTCTCTCTAATTTTGTATAAGCATTTCCGCTTTTTCCTGAAGGAATTGGAATTCTTATTTCAGTTAATATTTCACCTTCCTCAACGGCTGTCATGTAGAATCCATGAAAAAACTCATCGATACCTACATGTCGTGTACCTTCAAGTGAAGTTATTTCTAACTCAGCCCCTAACGCAAGCATTACTGCTGGCTGATCATTTGCTGCATCGCCATGAGCTAGATTTCCGCCAATAGTTCCAAAATTTCGAACTTGGGGATCAGCGATAAGTTTTGCTGCATCTTTGAAAATAGGAAAATGCTCGGCTACCTCTGAAGAATCTTCTAGTTCAACTTCCTTGGCCATTGCGCCAATTATAAGTTGATCGCCTTCAATTTTAACCGTGTTCAGTCCGGGTATATTACCTAGATCGACTAAGTGTTCAGGTTCTGCAAACCGGAGTTTCATCATAGGGATAAGACTATGTCCACCCGCTAGGATTTTCGCCTCATCGCCTAATTCATGAAGAAGCTTTAAGGCCTCTTCAAGCGTGCTAGGTGATGAATAGTCAAATTGTGCTGGTATCATAAATATTATGGTTTGTAAATTAATAGGTTATATGTAAATAAAATATTTTTATAAAATATGGGATTATAATATAGTTATTTAATTAATAAAAACGGTATTAATTTTTGATAAATGATGGCTAAGCTTATACCAACGGTCATTACTATCCCTTTTGAAAAATAAATTCCCATTTGTCGTCCCAAATACCATTAATTCATTAGATCTGTCGAAGGCGTGTCTAAGAACAATATCAAAGGCTTTCTCCTCAGGTAGTCCTTCACTATCATTGTTCCAATCTTTCCCATAGTTATCCGTGCGCATAACTCTGAGTTTTAAGTCTGGTGCTACGCGCTTTTCATCACTTTCTACTGGTATGACCCATGCTCGTGCAGGTTCATTTTCATCTACCACTAATCCAAAACCATAATTTGGTAGTGATTCATGATTACTGACATCTTTCCAATTATCACCTCCATCTTTAGATAAAAAGATACCACAATGATTTTGCTGCCACATGATGTTAATATCCTTAGGATGCAATATGACTTTATGGGGGTCATGACCATATTCAGAGTTTGGGTTAGGAAGATAGGCTGCCATTAATCCTGTATTTTTAGCTCGCCAGCTTTTACCTCCATCTTTGGTTTCAAATACACCGGCACAGCTTACTGAAACATAGAGATGTTGTGAATCTTTAGGATTAACATTTATAGAATGTATAAAAGGATGATCAGTACCTGCACCGAACCACGCTGTATTATCTTTTCTTGAAGGGTGATTCCATAAACTATCAACTAATTGGAATGAATTACCAGAGTCCTCACTTTTAAATAACCCACCTGGTTCTGTACCAATCCAAAGCACCTCTTTTTGATCGTTTCCACCAGCTGATATTGTCCATATCTGCTTTAATTTCGCAATTCCTCCATCTATCAGCGATACTCCTTTATAGGAAGGTGTTTCAGTGGAAATCCAACTTGTTCCTTCGTTGTCTGAATAGTGTAATTTTTGTCCCCAATGTTTATGACTGACACCTACCCACCATCTTGTATTTCTTTTATCTACATAGACCGTATTTACAGAATAACCATCAAAAAAGACATTCTCCATTTTTGGAGATTCTGGGTTGTTAAAATTATAAACAACCAATCCTTTTGATGTACCTATAAGTGCCTGTTGTTTCATCCTCCGGATAATGCTTGATAAATTAGTATTTGATCTTTATTGCTGACCTTATCTGATAATGTTTTACGATCATCTATTAAATCTTCCCCTAGAAAAATATTGACATGTTTTCTTAAACTCCCATCTTCTTCTAAAATGTAGCTAGTTAATCCAGGCACTTTTTTTTCAGTATTATTCATCACTTCCTTAATTGTATTCCCTTCTATCACCATATCAGATAGTTCAGGAAAGAATCTCTTGAGTGCAGAAGTGAATTTTATTTTTGCCATACTGACCTCAACCTAAAACTTAAAATTTTACTGGTAATATTTTTTAAACTACCATTAATCCAAATTGATAATCCTAGTAAGGCATTACCCAAATTATATAGTTCAGGCTTGGCAAACGTTTGCAGGACTCCAAAAATAATTACTGTACCAATAAGGCCTGTAACTAAAGCAACGGTCGTTCTTCTTCCTTTTGGATTGAAAGCAATTATCATTAAAATGAGTATGGCAAGAAGAAGAGGTACATAAGAAACCCAATTGTTTGATTCCATGAACATTTGACCGCCTCCACACATAGCTATAGCACTTGAATATGCCATCACACAAAATGAACATTTTGGAATTATCGCTATTAGTAAGGTGCTTACTAGCGAGGCGCCATCTAACTGGCGTGTTTTAATTATTTTATTACATTTGGAACAATTGGCCATTTAACGTTATTAAATTTGGCAGAATATCCTAAATAACAAATTTTATAGATGCTTGTTATAAAAAACTTGATAAATTAAATGAATGACTATATAGATATTATTGATGATTGGCAAAATGAGGTCAAAGAGATATCAATTGCCCGAGTTATAAAAACTTGGGGATCTTCTCCAAGACCGACTGGATCTCTAATGATGGTAAATTCAGATGGTAAGATGGCTGGGTCTGTCAGTGGAGGTTGTGTTGAAGGAGCCGTTGTTAAGGCAATAACAAAAAATAATGGCTCTGAAAAACTAGATTATGGTGTACGTGATGATGATGCATGGTCTGTAGGTCTGTCTTGCGGTGGTAGAATTCAAGTGTTTATTCAGCCTGTAGATTTTACAAATAATTTAGTCTGGAAAACGCTTCTAGCTAATCAAAGAGATAATAAGGCATCGATTTTAATATCCTCTTTAGAAAATGGTCAAAATAGGAACTCGCTTATAACCGAAGCTGGGGAGGTACTTGGTGATGAATTAAGTGACGAAATTATTGCTGACGCAAATGCTTCTTATAACAAAAGAATTCATTCTGTAATAGAGAAAAATGGTGTTGAATACTTCATTCAGGTATTCCCAAGGAAAAGTCAGTTGTTTATTATTGGAGCTGCTCATATTACCGTTGACCTTGTGAGCCTTGCAAACCAATTTGGTTTTGAAACTATTGTAATTGACCCAAGGGGGTACTTTGCAGAAAACACTACATTTTCAAATTCACCTTCCCAATTAATAAAAAAATACCCGTCCGAGGTTTTAAATAACTACCCGCTAGATGCTTATACATACTGTGCAATATTATCACATGATCCAAAAATTGATGATGATGCGTTGCAAATATTATTGAAAAAGGAAGTGGCTTATATTGGAGCTTTGGGCAGTAGAAAAACGCATGCTAAAAGAACTGCTAGGTTGCAAGAACATGGATTTGATCAAGCAGCTATAGATAAAATTTCTGCCCCAATAGGAATGAATATAAATGCCAAGACTGCAAAAGAAATAGCGCTAGCAGTTATGGGCCAAATTATAGAAGCTCAGAACAGATATTTATAACTTAAACAACTTTTAACTCTGGAGCAAAGGCATTTTTCCAAGCTAGGATACCACCATCTAAATTAAGTAGATTGGTGTATCCTAGTTTTTGATCAAGTTGCTCAATGGCCTTTGCACTTCGAGCACCACTTTTACAGTAGACAATAACAGTTCCATCTTTAGGTATAAGAGCATTTTCTTTAATAATGTTGCTTAATGGAATTAATTTTCCGCCAATATTTCCAAGTTCATATTCGTGGGGCTCTCTGACATCTATTAAAACAAAGTCAATTTTTTCACTCTGCATTCTTTTCAATTCTTCAATGGAAATACTTTTGACTGATTTAGATACGGGATTGATTCCACAAAATTCATCATAATCTATCAATTGGGTTATTGTCGGGTTATTCCCCGTTAAAGGATTATCATCATCCTTCCTTACATTCAATTTTCTTGTGGTAAAGTCCAGTGCGTCAAAAAGGAATAATTTACCCGAAAGAGGAGTGCCTAATCCCGTGAGAACCTTGATGACCTCCATGGCTTGTATTGATCCTACAATACCAGGCAGTACACCAAGCACTCCACCTTCAGCACAGCTAGGTACTAATCCAGGAGGCGGAGGGGTAGGGTATAAGTCTCTGTAATTAGGCCCCCTTTGCCCATTTTTCTCCAAATTAAACACGCTCACTTGACCTTCATATTGAAATATTGAGGCATAAACATTCACCTTACCATTAAGTACGCAGGCATCGTTAACTAAATAGCGTGTAGGGAAGTTGTCAGTTCCATCAGCTACTACATCGTAGTCTTTAATAATTTCTAGGGCATTTTCAGAATTTAGTGGCTCATCGAAAATTTTAAATTCTACATATGGATTTAAATCTTTTAATCTTTTATGTGCTACTTCAGTTTTCCTTTTGCCTACATCAGAGGTCCCAAATAGAATTTGGCGTTGTAAATTAGACGTATCAATATCGTCAAAATCCATAATACCAATTTTACCCACACCTGCAGCTGTCAAGTATTGAAGCAATGGGGCTCCCAAACCTCCAGTGCCTACTACCAAAACACTAGATTCTTTTAATTTTTGCTGAGCGGCAACTCCAAATTGTGGCAGATTTAAATGCCTGCTATATCTAATTTTTTCTTCTATTGATAAATCCATCTTTGGTAAAACTATCTACAGTATCTTTTAGTTTTAAGATTATAGTTAATTTAAAGCATAAATATAAGCTAAGGCGTTACATGGAAAAAAAATTTACACATCTCACCAAAACGGGGGATCCCACTATGGTTGATGTTACAAAAAAGGAAGTAACAACGAGAATAGCAATTGCACGATCAATTGTCGTCTTGGATCAGGCCATCATCAACATGCTTGAAAATGATGAAATACATACTAAAAAGGGGCCTGTATTTCAGACCGCTATATTGGCTGGTATTATGGGCGCCAAAAAAACAAGTGAATTAATACCACTTTGTCATCCTATAGGACTTGATAAATGTAGCATAGATATAAGTTTAAATACTGAGAAAGAAGTTGAAATTATTTGCACAGCAAAACTAGCCGCGAAAACTGGCGTAGAGATGGAGGCTTTAACTGGAGCTAGCGTAGCAGCATTAACAATATACGATATGTGCAAAGGTTTTTCTCATGATATCGTTATTAAATCAACAGAATTGTTAAAGAAAAAAGGAGGAAAAAGTGACATCAAAAGATCATAAAAAACACACTTCATTGACTAGGCCTGTAGGGGGTAATATAAATGCCAATGAACTTGGTTTTATTGGAGCTCCATGTGGAATCATTCAGTCTTTATGTAATTCTATAGCGAGTGAACTATCAAGCTTTAGGTTTGGCTTTGTTGATGCAGACCATTCAGAGGGTGAAAGTAAGCCGGTATTTAACACTAAGTACACCGATAAAATTTCTTATCATGATTTATCATTTTCTGCAGACGATATTCAATATGATTTCAGGCAGTTGATGAAGAATGAGACTATGGTGTTGGTGAACGGAAATCACTTTGAAGCAGACAAGCAGGTGGTTTTTATTCATGAAAAGAAAAAGGATTCCTTAAAACGAAAACTTGATAGACTTACGGATGTAAAATTTTTCATTCTTGCTGATGACCAAACTGATCTTTATGATTTTCTTTTAGATCATAACCCTAGTTTTAATAACCTTCCAAAATATAAATTGGATAATTTGGAAAGTATCATCAAAGCCGTGCAGTCAATCATCAATGACACTTTACCAAAGGTAAATGGTCTTGTTTTAGCGGGTGGTAAAAGCGTTCGTATGGGGCACGACAAGGGGCAGATAGCTTATCACGGAAAACCTCAGCGGACTTATGTTGCAGACTTGCTGAAAAGCATATGCGACTCATCTTTTATTTCGACACAAGAGGAAGATAAAGATGATCATTATCCAATAATTGAAGATACTTTTAAAGGACTAGGTCCTTTCGGAGGAATCCTTTCTGCCTTTCGTGAAAACCCTAATACGGCATGGCTTACTGTAGCTACTGACATACCATTTGTTAGTAAGGATATATTAATGCAACTTATTGAAAAGCGTGACCCTAATAAAGTAGCTACATGTTTTCACAACCCTGAGACAGGCTTTCCTGAACCACTTATTACCTTATGGGAGCCCAAGGCCTATCAGCGCTTATTATACTTTTTAAGTTTAGGATACTCTTGTCCAAGAAAGGTATTGATTAATAGTGATATTAATGAAATTCATCTGAAGGATGCTAATTTTTTATATAACGCTAATACACCTGAGGAAATGAGGGCAGCAATGGAAAAAATAAATGGCTAAAGTAACTGCAGTAATATTAGCGGCTGGTTTGTCCAGAAGAATGGGCGCCAATAAATTACTTCTTGACTATAATGGCAAACCGATTTTTCAACATGTTTTAGATGCTATTAAGCAAAGTAATGCAGCTGAAATTATTGTAGTAAGCAGTAAAATATCTATTAATAAAATAAGTGATATTGTAGGGGCAAGTATGAAGCTAGTTGATAATCTTGAATATGAGACTGGTATGACTTCTTCTATTCAAAAAGGTGTTGAAAGGTCAAACCCGAATAATGGAATGATGATCTGTCTTTCTGATCAACCATTAATGACAGCAGCTGATTATAACCGAGTTATAGATGCCTATACCACAAGTTTTGAGCAAGATGAGAAAGTTATTGTAGTTCCCTTTAAAGAAAATAAAAAAGGAAATCCTGTGATATTTTCGCCTACTTATCGTACAGCGATTTTAAATCATAACGAACAGGAAGGTTGTAAAGGGATCATCCAAAATAACACCAATCATATCGTCAAAGTAAATTTTGAAAGCAATGCAATACTTACCGATGTAGATACTCCTGAGAGTTACAAAAAACTTATCGGTAAAAAATAATGGGATAAGTTTCGCCTTTCTTAAACTCTGTTTTTCCCATCGGTAGTTTTATAAAAGCATCAGCATCTGTAAGATTGGCTAAATCACCCGAGCCATTCCCTTTTACAGGTGTAGCATGTAGCATCCCTTCATTAGTATAATCCACTAATACTTCTAGGAAATAAGTTAGATCAGGCTTGAATGTCACGTTTTCTGTAAGAGTGGCATAGGGCTGTGACTTTTCTTCTTGTTGAATAGTTGCTCTTAACCAAGGTGTTAAATATTGATTAATACACATGTAGGATGAAACCGGATTGCCAGGAAATGCAAAAATTAAAGTTTCACTGTAAGAACCAAACCAAAACGGTTTGCCTGGTCGTTGCTTTATTTTATGAAAGAGTTTGGTAACACCCAGCTCATTGAGTGCATTCGGTACATAATCAAATTTACCCATAGAAACTCCACCACTCAATATGACCAAGTCGTAAGATTCTGAGGCTGCGCGGAGGGGTGTAGCGAGGCGCGGTGACGG
>CAYGNU010000010.1:26004-26587 GCA_964351175.1 uncultured Roseivirgaceae bacterium
GTATTGTAATCATCAACGATATGTGCGGTGTCAGCAGTTATTGAAAAACTAGCTAATACCGCCTTGATCATATGCATATTGCTCGTTCTTATCTGATGTGTTTCTGGAGTCTTGTCAATCTCTACCAACTCATCTCCACTAGAAATAACAATGGTTTTTGGCAGCTTACTAACCTTCACTAAAGACTTCCCTACAGTTGCACATACTCCAATCTCTGCAGATGAGATTTTTTTACCTGGCTGTATGATAATGCTGTCCTTTTTTCGGTCTATTCCTTGAAAATGAATATTCTGCTTTTTTGTTATATTTTCTTCATTGATGGTGGCAACACCTTCATTGATGTTTACGTCTTCATAACGAATCACAGTATCTACACCTTCTGGCATAATAGCTCCGGTCATTACCTCAAGACATTCTTCTTGGTTATGAAGCGTTATTAGTGGAGCTCCAGCTGCGGCCGTTGCGGAGATTTTAAATTCACGTTGTCCGTTATCGAATTGCTCAAAATTGATTGCAATACCATCCATTGTTACTCTATCGAATGGCGGAAAGTCTCTATCCGCAACAATGGTCTCCCTTAGTA
>CAYGNU010000011.1:0-5946 GCA_964351175.1 uncultured Roseivirgaceae bacterium
CCTTAGAAATAAAACCTTAGTTTTAACTCAAACAGCTATATAAATGAATTTCCTAGCTCATATTTACCTTTCTGGAAGTAACGAACCTCTTATGGTTGGAAATTTTATTGGTGATTTTGTTAAAGGAAACCAATTAAACGACTTTGAAGCCGAAATCACCCGCGGAATAAATCTGCATCGTGCTATCGATGAATACACCGATCAGCATTCTATTGTTTCAAAGAGTAAGGATAAGCTAAGGGAAAAATACCGTCACTATGCAGGTGTAATTGTAGATATCTATTACGATCATTTTCTTGCCAAAAATTGGTCCGATTATCACCAGATTGATCTAAAGGCATTTACACTAGCGTTTTATTCTACCATAAAAAATTATAATAGCATTCTGCCCAAAGGAGCAAAGTATATGCTTCCCTACATGATAGAAAACAACTGGCTCTATAATTATTCTAAGGTAGAAGGAATTAGTCGCGCCTTAGGAGGAATGTCAAGAAGAACTAAGTTTGATTCGAAAATGGATGAGGCTGTAGTTGACCTAAAAAACCACTATTCGGAATTTGAACAAGAGTTCAAAGACTTTTTTATTGATCTTCAAAGCTTCGTTTCTGAATGGCTAGAAGCTAATTAAACTTATAATTCTTAAATTTGCGAAAGATTAAATCTGAAGATTAAAATGAATAATGATCCGGAATTAAACGGCAAGTATTTAGGCTCTATCTCGCAGGATTTTGTTGTTGTTTCTGACACACTGAAAGAAGCCTCCTACCAAATAAGAAAAAGAGGTTTTTCTGAGCATCCAATATTTCCGATATCCAAATTCGAATTACCTATTGGTCAGTTGTTAATAGGTAAAGAAGATCTGGCTACCAACTGGAATTACAATGCCTCATTCCTTGATGAATTCATTCAAAGGGAAATTGTCGGGGAAGAAAAGGTAGAAGACTTCAAAACCAACTACAAAGACCCCGATGAGTTTTGTTGTTTGTTCGTTGTTGATGACGAATTCACCAATTTTGTTTTTATCCCCTACCCAGAGGACTAATCTTTATAGTGGTTCCAGCCTTGGGCGGTAATATCAACTATATTTTCGCCCTTTGTTACCATTTTATTTCCTTTGGAAGCTTCGTGGATATAACCTATTAGGTGAATATCTGCATGGTTTTTAACCTTTTCAAAGTCATCTTGACTCACAGTAAATAGTAGCTCATAGTCTTCACCGCCATTAATAGCTGCGGTAGTAGCATCTATCTTAAGCTCATAACCAGTGTCATAGGTTTGCTTATCCACAGGTAATTTATCTTCATAAATTTGAAGCCCTTTTCCTGATGCTTTGGCCAAATGAAGCAATTCGCTGCCCAATCCATCAGAAATGTCGATCATTGAAGTAGGCTGAATATTCAATTCCTTTAATTCATGGATAATATCCATTCTTGCATCTGGCTTCAATTGACGCTGAACGATATAATCATATTTCTCCAACTGCGGTTGCATATTAGGATCAGCCATAAAAACCTGCTTCTCTCGCTCTAGTACTTGCAATCCCATGTACGCACCACCCAAATCTCCGGTAACGCAAATAATATCATTAAGGTTAGCCCCACTGCGATAAGCTATTTTCTTCTTGTCAGCAACACCAATAGCTGTAATAGAAATAACCAATCCACTTGCAGAAGATGTGGTATCTCCACCAACTAAATCAATTTTATAGTTATCACAAGCCATTTTGATGCCCTCATATAAAGCATCTACCGCTTCTATTGAAAAACGATTACTCAAACCAATATTTACAGTAATTTGAGTTGGTATGCCATTCATTGCTGCAATGTCAGATACGTTAACAGCCACAGCTTTATAACCCAAATGAGCTAATGGCATGTACGACAAGTCAAAATGAATTCCTTCCAAAAGCATGTCAGTGGAGACTAAAGTATAGCTCTCGCCATTATTTATAACAGCAGCATCATCACCAATGCCTTTAACAGAACTCTCACCTTCAATTTTGAATTTTTTACTAATTCTGTCAATTAGCCCAAACTCTCCTAATTCACTCAATTCTGTTCTTTATTCTGACATTCTATTATTTATTGAAATTAATTCACCACTAAATATTGCAATCTGGCAGGTAAAGTTACGGCATAACTAAATGTATAGCTTAGCCAAAAACTAAAAAATATAGGTTTACTCGTCTATAACAAAAGGAAACCGTGATGAAAAGATTTATAGAACAAATTTTAGTAGCATTTTTAATTATTGGACTGATAGCAGCCTGTGGACCAAGACCACAGTACAAAACAGCCAAAGGAAAGAAAAAAATGAAGTATTATAACTCCATACAATTCGATAGAGCTCCTCTTCCTTCTGCTAAAAAATCAAAACGTTAGACAATTTCCTGGCAAAGCTCTATTAGGACCCCATTTGTAGACTTAGGGTGTAGAAAACAAACCATTTTGTTGTCGGCACCTCTTTTTGGTTCTTTATTAATTAATGTGAAGCCTTCAGATTCGAGCCTTCTCATTTCCTCATGAATATCAGCAACTTCATAAGCTATATGGTGAATACCTTCACCCTTTTTATCAATGAATTTGGCTATTGCTGAATCCTGATGCGTGGCTTCTAATAGTTCAATTTTAGTCTCCCCCATTTGGAAGAAAGAGGTTTTGACATTTTCAGAGGCCACTTCTTCCATTTTATAAGGCTTACGATTAAATAGTTTACCAAAAACTTCATTAGACTCATTCATGTCTTTTACAGCGATACCTATATGCTCAACTTTTAACATAAATCCTATAATTCACTTATATCAATCAAATCCGTAACTTTGTCTAAAGTTTGAAACTTTTTGGTCATGCTAAAAGTTTTAAACTAAATTTATTTTGAATAAGTAATCCAATATATATAAATGGAGGCATTAACAGATGTACACGTTGAAGCAGCGAGAATTCAAAAAGAAATAAAAAGTCATCTTGGTCTGCGCAGTAATGCACTAATTTTTGAATATGACAAGTTTGAAGGTAAAACTAAACTTGACTTAATAACTATCAATCCAAGACACAACCAGTCATTCTTATTTCATTCAGAGTTAGGTTTTGATAAAATTGATGCTCTAAAGAAAATGTTAGAATATGTTGAGAATTATAAGGAAAAGGAAAGTCCTTATACCATTCAATGGATTGCCAATGGTGACAATAAGGAGTTGCACACTTCCTACTTTAGAGCAAGTAGTATTTATGATGCTCTGGACAAACTATATTATGGACGTGACAGCAATACTATTACAGTTTTCAGTGTTGTTTTAAATCCTGTAGCTTAATTTTGAAGAATTATGATTAATGTAACAGAAAAGGCAAAAGAAAGAATCATCAATCTTAGATCTGAAGAAGGCAAAGGTGATGATCATAATATAAGGGTATTAGTTCAGGGTGGTGGATGCTCAGGACTGATGTACGATCTCAAGTTCGACTCAGCTATTGAAGAAAAGGATGAAGTTTTTGAAGATAATGGAATCAAGATATTGGTAGATAAGAAGAGTCTACTTTATTTACTAGGAACCACTTTAGACTTCTCAGATGGATTGAATGGCAAAGGCTTTCAATTTATTAATCCAAATGCCACTAGAACGTGTGGCTGTGGAGAAAGCTTTGCAGTGTAAATAGCAGTTAGCACTAAACAAAAGAGGCAGATTCATTTGAATCTGCCTCTTTTGTTTTATCATGTTTAGGGATTAGGGACTATTTACCCAAGGCCTTTAACATGGTGTCACCTATATCTGCTGGAGATGCAACTACGTGCAATCCACATTCTTTCATTATCTTCATTTTAGCTTCGGCTGTATCATCAGCTCCACCAATGATCGCACCTGCATGGCCCATTCTTTTACCTTTTGGTGCAGTTTGACCAGCAATAAAACCTACTACTGGTTTTGGGTTACCTTGTTCTTTTATCCAACGAGCTGCTTCCGCCTCATAATTACCACCAATCTCACCGATCATTACAATAGCTTCAGTATCAGGGTCATTCATCAACAATTCTACCGCTTGCTTGGTAGATGTGCCAATAATGGGATCACCACCAATACCAATGGCTGTAGAAATACCCAAGCCAGCTTTCACCACTTGATCAGCAGCTTCATAAGTTAATGTTCCTGATTTAGATACAATACCAATTTTACCTTTCTTGAAAACAAAGCCTGGCATAATACCTACTTTAGCCTCTCCTGGTGTAATTACTCCCGGGCAGTTAGGTCCTACAAGAACAACCTCCTTACCTTTTAAGTAATTTTTAGCTGTTACCATATCTTTAACAGGTATACCTTCAGTAATAGCAATAATTACCTTAATACCTGCATCAGCAGCTTCCATAATTGCATCAGCAGCGAATGCTGGTGGCACAAAAATGATGGATACATTCGCTCCTGCCTGATCTACAGCATCTTTTACAGTATTAAATACAGGTTTATCAAGATGCATCTGTCCACCCTTTCCAGGAGTTACACCACCTACCACATTTGTTCCATATTCGATCATCTGACCTGCATGGAAAGTACCTTCGGAGCCTGTGAAACCCTGTACTATAACCTTAGAATCTTTATTGACTAAAACGCTCATGTATCGCTTGGATTAAAATTTGCACAAAAATAAAATTTTATGCGGCATAAGCAAAGTTAATAGAAAGTCAATCAAAACGATTGTTTGAAATAAATATACCTTTTAGTGTAACCTTTTTGTTCGTACAGGAGCGATCATTTGTGTCCGATTTTGTGACAAAAACATTTGTTCATATTTATTTATATAATTGATTATCAACAGATTATGTTCTTGGCACATGTATTGTAAAAAAGTTATTAGGTCAAAAAAAGTTTCCCGATAAAGTTCGGGGGACACTCAAAATAAAACAACAACAATTATGAACGGTCAACTCAAAAAGTACACTTTGCTGTTCGTCTTCGCAGCTTTAAGTTCATTACCTGTTTTGGGTAATGAAAGCGATAAAAAAGGAGACAATGATCAACAGATCGAAATCACCGACCCATTTTATCACTCAGACAATGCAACAGAACCTCGGATTTTAGAATTCTATGATTTCAATGATAATCTGGTTTACAAAGTAACTGTTACTAAAGATGATAAGTCAAATGCAGTTTTAGCAAAATATCTGAATGAAAGTGATTTTTTAACTCAAAATAAGATGACTTCATATTTCAGATTAAACAATTAGTTTTTTCAAGTTTAGGTTGAACAAAGAAGGCTCACAATTGTGAGCCTTCTTTGTTTTATAGACTAATGATAAAATTTTTCAAATAACAAAAAAGCATCCTTTAGGAGGATGCTTTTACTATTAAGTTTACTTATTTTCTAATTACTTGCTGGCGTTGAACCTTTTAGTAACCTCATCCCAGTTGATAACATTGAAAAATGCCTGGATGTAATCTGGTCTTCTATTTTGATAGTTTAGGTAATAAGCATGTTCCCAAACATCAAGACCCAAAATCGGTGTTCCACCACAGCCAACATTTGGCATTAAGCCATTGTCTTGATTAGGCGTAGAGCATATTTCAACTTTACCACCTTTGTGAACACATAGCCAAGCCCATCCTGATCCGAAACGCGTTGCTGCTGCTGCTGCAAATGCCTCTTTAAATTTATCGTACGATCCATAAGCAGCGTCAATGGCTGAAGCTACTTCTCCTGAAGGAGCACCACCGCCATTTGGAGACATCACTTTCCAAAATAGATCATGGTTAAAGTATCCACCACCATTATTTCTTACGGCAGCAACGTCTGAATGATTACCTAAAAGATCCTCTATTGATTTTCCCTCCATTGGAGTTCCTTCAATAGCCTTATTTAAGTTAGCAGTATATCCCGCATGATGCTTCCCGTGATGGATTTCCATTGTTCTTGCATCAATATGTGGTTCTAATGCATCATATGCATAGGGTAATTCTGG
>CAYGNU010000011.1:6046-25809 GCA_964351175.1 uncultured Roseivirgaceae bacterium
TTGTTCTTGCATCAATATGTGGTTCTAATGCATCATATGCATAGGGTAATTCTGGTAATTGAAATGACATAATATTTCTATGTTTTAGTTCAACAATTTGTTCTACTTCAAATATAACGATCAGTACCCGAACAAAAAACGAAAGGGGTTTCTCAAATTCTATGACGACATTTATTTAATCTATAAGACAAGCCAAATTCAAAAACTCTGAAATTTTTACTTACCTCTCAATTTTTGAAAAAAACGGGTAACTAGTGCTCCTGCTTCTGGCGCCATCAGTCCATGTTGTACTTTTGTCTTTGGATGAATGATTTTCTTGCTTAGAAAACTATATCCCCTTTTTTCATCGCTGGCACCATAATATAACTTACCAATCTGTGACCAATACAGTGCTCCTCCACACATTCCACATGGCTCAAGCGTGACATACAAAGTACAGTCGTTAAGATATTTGGTTCCTAAATAATTACAAGCTGATGTAATAGCTAACATCTCAGCATGAGCTGTAGGGTCATTAAGTCTTTCTGTTTGATTGTAAGCTCTGGCAATAATTGTATTATTCGCCACTACCACTGCCCCAACCGGTATCTCGCCCTCCTCCTCAGCTATTAGCGCCTGTTTTAGCGCTTCTTTCATAAAATGCTCATCACTATGAATTGATAATGTCATTCTATGTTCTTTTTAACTTTTAGGCTATTCATAATTTCTGGAGCGATAGCGGTCCATTTATCTTTAATCTGCACAGGCGTATTAAATGTAAATACGAATGTTTTGCCATTAATCAGCAGGTATTGGACATAGGTATATGTCCTAATAGCATCCCTCTGATCTAATGTGTACTTATCTGCATTGATCCTGGAAGTAAATTCAAATATGATATAACGCATATCATTGATAGTCTGAATATCCTCTTTTATGAAATCTACACGATCATATAAGTTTACAATACTAGCTTTGAAAAAGTCCTTTGCTATTTCAATATCAGAACTTCTCCATCTTGTTGCAGAAACATTAACACTAAAGTCGACTAGTCTTTCATCGTTAGTATAAGCGCCAATAGGCTTTCTTATTGACGGATAACGCTGGGCAATATCTTCAGGACTCATCGTGTAAAATGATTCAGGTAGGCTAACAGTAATGTAATCGCCAATTTTGGCTTTGACCATTTTCTGTTGAACTGGTGCCAACCATAATAATGAACTTATAAAAAGAGTAATTTTTAACATCTACTGTTGAATTTTCAGACTTATATTTCGCTGCAAACTTTATACCGTTAACTTTGCGCCTCAAAATTATAACTTTTAGAATGCTACGAACACATACTTGCGGAGAATTAAGGACTGCCGACATCAATAAAGAAGTAACCCTTTCTGGCTGGGTTCAAAAGACCCGTGACAAAGGAGGAATTATTTGGATCGATTTGAGAGATAAATACGGTATCACTCAATTGATTCTTGAAGAAGGTGAAACTGATGCCGTCTTATTAAAAGCTGCTTCAAAATTAGGCCGTGAGTTTGTTGTACAGGCAAAAGGTAAAGTTGTAGAACGGATTAGCAAAAACGATAAGATTGCTACAGGTGATATCGAAATCAAAGTAACTGAAATCAATATCCTAAACCCATCAAAAGTACCCCCCTTTACCATAGAGAATGAAACTGATGGTGGCGAAGACCTTAGAATGAAATATCGCTATCTCGACCTTAGAAGAGAAGTAGTAAGAAAAAATCTGCAGTTGAGACACCAACTGATGAAAGAAACAAGGGCATATTTGGATGGTAGTAATTTCATAGAAGTAGAAACGCCTGTTCTTATAAAATCAACGCCTGAAGGTGCTCGTGACTTTGTAGTTCCATCAAGAATGAATCAGGGAGAATTTTATGCGTTGCCGCAGTCTCCTCAGACTTTCAAACAATTACTGATGGTAGCTGGTTTTGACCGGTACTATCAAATTGTTAAATGCTTTAGAGATGAAGACCTGAGAGCTGACAGACAACCAGAGTTTACTCAAATTGACTGCGAGTTATCTTTTGTGGAGAGAAAAGATGTGTTGGATACCTTCGAAGGCCTTGTCAGACATCTCTTCAAAAATGTAAAAGGAATTGACATAGGCGAAGTGCCTCACATGCCTTATGATGATGCCATGAAGTATTATGGATCAGATAAACCCGATATCAGATTTGATATGAAGTTTGTCGAGCTCAATGATGTAGCTCAAGGAAAAGGTTTTAATGTTTTTGATGACGCAGAGTTGGTAGTTGGTATCAATGCCAAAGGATGTGTAGAATATACAAGAAAACAGCTGGATGCACTCACAGACTTTGTTAGGCGACCACAAGTTGGTGCTAAAGGTATGGTGTACGTAAAATGCAATGCTGATGGCACCTTTAAGTCTTCTGTAGATAAATTCTATTCTCAGGAAGATTTGAAAACTTGGGCTGACAAAATGGGTGCTGAAGCAGGTGATCTATTATTAATACTCAGTGGAGATGTTGATCACACGCGCAAGGCAATGAATGAATTGCGTTTGCACCTTGGTACTGAATTAGGGCTAAGAAAGAAGGGTGAATATAAACTCCTTTGGGTTATCGATTTTCCTTTATTGGAATGGGATGAGGACAGCAAGCGTTTCCACGCTATGCACCATCCATTTACCTCACCTGTTCCTCAAGATTTAGATAAGTTAGAGAACACGCCTGGTGATGTTAAAGCCAATGCCTATGACCTAGTTGTTAATGGTGTAGAACTTGGCGGTGGATCGATAAGAATACATGATAGAGCCGTTCAGCAAAGAATGTTTAAGGCATTAGGATTTACTGAAGAAGAAGCACAAGCTCAGTTCGGCTTCTTACTGGAGGCATTTGAATATGGTGCTCCTCCTCATGGTGGTATCGCCTTTGGATTTGATAGACTTTGTGCCTTATTCGGAGGCTCTGATTCTATAAGAGACTACATTGCCTTCCCTAAAAACAATTCAGGAAGAGATGTGATGATTGACTCTCCAAGTGTAATAGATAATGCTCAATTGGTCGAGTTAGGAATAAAATTAAAAGGCTAATAATACTATTTACAGATAGAACAGAGAAAGAAAGTTACTCACCGCCCTTATCCAAATGTTGGAAGGGCGGTCTTTTTAGAATTATAGACAATGTCTTTAGGACATTCTATAAATTATCTCTCTTACGCCCTGCAAAAGCTCCATTTTGCCTACGTATTGAAACTGACGGTTAGGTAAGCTTGTAATTAACAGACTGGCGATTGATTCATTAATAAGAAACACATTGCTAGTATCAGTATTACTCAAAATAATAGCCTGTTTGACAGGAGCTGAATCAAGCGGATTTTCCTCATTTAGTTTTACGTTACCTAACACAACACTGCCTTTAAATGACGTTCCTTTAACTTCCTGAAGAAAATCAGTAACAAAGCCTGTAACTACAGGAAAGTGCTGAAAGGCAATTACTGTTTTACCCTCTATTGTATCATGAAAAACAGGCTCTCTATCTTTTAGGATTACTTCAATAAAATCACTTTCTGCATCCACCTCGATAGTAATAATAAAGGCTGGTGCCTGATTATCATTGAATTTTTGGTTTTTAAAGTGCTCAAAGCTAGGTGCCTCCGGTTGAACATTATTATTGGCAAGTATATCAATATTGATTTTATGAATTTTCTCCTTGTCTTCCCAGAAATTTATCAAGTCACGTACTCCACCTGTTTTAGCCTCAAGGTCAAACTCAGACAGTACCGCAAGAAGATGCGTTTCTGAGTGCATCTGTTGAGCTTTCAACATCGCTAAACCAGTGATCTGCAATGCTAGTAAATGGAACTGATAATCATCACCAGAAAAAGGTTGGTCAATTAAGTAATGTGTTGGTAGTTCTTTTTCTAAAATAGCATTAAAACGATTAACCCAATTATCACCAGCAAAAGCTACACTTGTCTGAATAAAATCAGCGATGTTAAAAGGAAATATGAGCTCTACGCTCCTACCTAAATCAATCATTTCCTCTACAAAAATAATATCTGAGCCACACGCAAGTGAGCTATAGCCAATTTGAATATCATAAGTCAAAATACTTGAACGAACAGCTGCACGTACATTATCTTCCATTGCAGGAGCAAAACGTGGTTTTTCTCTATTAGGAGCATCTATCATGTGCCCGATAAATGCAGTGATTTTAGGCGGCTTAAAAAACTCAATGATAGCTTTGGGCACATGAGTGTAATGATTGAGCAACCATAATTGTTGATGAACAGAATTAACAGTCCCCCAATTACTCGACATCATTTCCCGAGTGCGGATATAATGCTGAGTAGCCTTTTCTGGATTTTTCAATAAAAGGTAGCATTCCGCTAAAGTTCCTTCCTCCCAAAAATCCCTGTCCATAGGAAGTAAAATTGCTTCGATCTGCTGAGCGATACTTTTAGCTGCAACACTATTGCCTACTATTCTGGACATTGTTGCTGCATTTATACCGGTATAATAACTTTTAGTTACATTAAAACTCTCTAGGTAGGTATTAGCCGATAATTTACCATACTTCGGATCTTTTGTATCAATAAAAATGGCCTTATAGATACTCCCCATGATACCAGCACTTTCAGAGCTATTAGCATGTGATCTCCAACGCGGTTCAAAAAACTCCAAGGCGAGTTGAGGATCACCTATTTTAGATAAACTAAGTGCTTTTAGTTGCTCTAAACGCTCTTTATCAGCTTGCACTAATTCGTTTCCAAAATGATCTTCGGCTGCATATTGAGCCTCTAAATAGCGGCTCTCATTAACAAGCTGTTCAATATATTTTATGATATTTTCCACCTGTTAACTACTTTAAGATTCACTAAATTTAATCCAATACATCATAAATCATCATTGGCTCAGCTTTGTTTTTTAAGGCCACAGTTCCTACTTCTTTGCAATTAAATGACTCTTTTATTTTCAGGTAAGAGGCATGACTAATGATAATTTGGCCAGGTTCTGCAGCCGACTGCAGTCGTTGTGCAGTGTTTACAACATCACCTATTACCGTATAGTCTAGTCTACGAAGGGTTGCGGACCCAATATTTCCCGAAACCATCTCACCACTATTGATACCCATGGCTACTTCTGGAGTATACCCTCCATTTTCCTCAAGAATAGGTAACTCAGCGATCTTTTTTCTTACTGCAAGGCATGCATCGATTGACCTATCTAAATGATAATCACCGCGAAATACTGCCATAATTGCATCTCCAATAAATTTGTCTATATAGCCGCCCTGATCAATAATCTCTTTTACAATTACTTCAAAATAATTATTTAGGATAGTTACAACAGTATCTGGTGTTTCCTTTTCACTTATGGTAGTAAACCTGCAGATATCAACAAAAGCCACAGAAGCTTCTAGAGTTTCATTAGCCATCAGCGAAGATTCAAATTCACGGCCTCCCATGAAATTGAGTACTGTCTCATCCACATACATTTTAAGGATATTATTTTCCTTAACAGCTTTCAATGTGGCACGCGTTTGAGCTACATGGGCCAGGGTTTTGTCCATGGTAATAGCAAGGTCATCAAAATTAATAGGCTTGGTAATGAAATCAAATGCGCCTCTGTTCATAGCGGTTCGGATGTTATCCATGTCACCATATGCAGATACTATAACAGATTTTATTAGAGGACTGGATTCTCCTAATCTGGTAAGTAGTGTCAAGCCATCCATCTCTGGCATATTGATGTCACTCAATACAATATCAATATCCGGATGCTCTTTTATTTTACTAAGTGCATCGTTTCCGTTGATAGCAAAAACAAATTCATACTCCTGCTCACGGATTTTTTGTCTGAATTTTTGCTTGATTAGTGTTTCTAAATCGGCCTCATCATCGGCCACCAATATTTTTGCCATTTTAATTGTTGAGTTGTAATTTTTCTTTTAACATCTTAAAATCAACAGGTTTGGTAAGAAAATCATCAGCGCCTAATTCCATAGCCGTTTTATGATTCTCTTCGTCACCATAAGCGGTAATCATCATTACTACGGGCGGTGGTGTTAGGTACTTGGTTTTTATTTGTTCTAATAAATCTAAACCGCTCATTCCTGGCATGTTGATGTCTGATAAAATCAAAACCGCCTCTTGGTGTAGTTTGTTCAAATAAGTAAGCGCTTCCTCCCCTGAGAAAGCAAAAACGAATTCAACTTGATTTGACTTGATTTCCTTTCTGAATCGCTGTTCAAATAATGTTTGAATATCCCTTTCTTCATCTAATAATAATATTTTCATAAAATCATTAATTTTATAAGATTATGATAAACTCTGTGCCTTCATTTTCTTTTGTTTCCACTTTCAATTCACCATCATGTGATTTGGTGACAATGTCGTAACTCATGCTTAAACCCAATCCTGTACCCTGCCCCGTTGGTTTAGTTGTGAAGAAGGGCTGATATATTTTATCCAATGCGCTTTTTGGTATCCCATTGCCATTGTCTTTTACTCTTATTTCTACCTTATCACCTACTTTTTTGGTGGTCACTTTTACCGTTGGTTCATAACCACTAACTGCCTGAGACTTCTGTTTTTCTGCAACAGAATAAAAAGCATTGGTAATTAAATTCAAAATCACACGACCCATATCTTGAGATACCACATTGATTTTACCTATAGTCTCATCAAAATCAGTTTCAAACTTGGCGTTAAAAGACTTATCCTTCGCTCTCAATCCGTGATATGCCAGTCGCAAATATTCATCTGCCAGAACATTGATGTCCGTTGGTTCTTTTATACCATTACTATTACGACTGTGCTGAAGCATCCCCTTCACTATGCCATCCGCTCGCTTGCCATGGTGATTTATTTTTTGTTCGTTTTCCTTAATATCCTTAGCCAGTAATTTCACCTCTTCGAGATTCCCTTTTGCCAATTCATCTTCCAATTCATCAATGAGTTCTGTATTGACTTCACTAAAATTATTAACAAAATTTAAAGGGTTCTGAATTTCATGAGCAATACCAGCAGTGAGTTCACCCAGCGATGCCACTTTTTCAGATTGAATCAATTGAGATTGAGTGGTCTTTAATTCATCGATAGATTTTTTCAACTGTGCGGTACGGTGCGAAACACGCTCTTCAAGGATTCTATTTTCACGCTTCAACCATTGCGAGCGGAACTGAACAATTGCAAAAACCATGCTTCCAAAAATGATAATGAACAGACCATATGCCCACCATGTTTGCCACCATGGAGGTAAAATCATAAATGAGAATGTTGTAGGCTCACTCCACTGACCACTAAAACCTCGTGAAGCCACTTTAAAGGTGTATTGACCAGGAGATAAATTATAATAATTTTTTGAATTTGATGTTGAACTAATTTCTGACCAAGCCTCATCTGAACCTTCTAATACATAGCGGTAAACGATTTCATCTCTCCCTCGGATCGTGCTATTAATAAAATTAAAGCTCAAGAAATTTTCATTATACGGGAGCTTTAGCCCGATGGGCATATTATTTTCTGATTTTATACTGTCCCATGTTATAGCGTGGGTCGCTAAATACGAAGTATCCTCAAGTAGTCCGTTTTTAAGTTGAAATTCAGTTTCATCACCATTCCAGACAGTATCTACATCAGTGAGTAGCTCTTTGAATATACGATTATCTTTAAATGTTGGGTGCTGATCCATGATATTAATACCCGTAATACTGACAGAGGGTATTTTAGAATTTTCAATAGGATCTTGAGTTAAAATGGATAAAGATGGAGTTGCTGCATTCCAAGTAAGGCCTCTTTTGGTATATAATGAAGTCATTTGATTGTAATCATTATAAGGAAAACCTTCCCGCTTACCATAGTTAGTAAAGTGCCAAATACTATCTCCATTAACTGGTCTATCTACTATTATATGGCCATTTTCAGAGCCCAATCTAATTTTGCCATTAATTTCGATAATGTCATACAGTATTTCAGGATTCATGCCATGTGCAGCACCCACTTTTGTTACCTCAGTTTTGCTGTTGTTTAAAATATCTAATCCCTTATCACTGATAATAAGCATCTCACCGGTTTTGCTTTGTATCACTCCCGCATAAAAATCATTATCAAACCCATCTTTATTGCTAATAAATATATTGGTGTTATTAACCGGGTCAATAACAGTTATACCATCATCCAGCGTTGCCCAAATGACTCCTTCAGAATCTACAATTAAACGATAAATTGTATTGGCATGCAGTCCATTTTCCCTATCATATTGCTGCCAAGTATTATTTGTAAGATTGAATTTGAAGATGCCATTTACCGAGGTAAACCAAAAATTCCCTTCCTCATCTCTAATGCCATGAAAATAAAGGTTGGTGAGTTGTTGACTGGTTTGGTAAACTGTTATTTTTTTATTTTCTAAATCAACAATTGAAAACGCACCAAAGCCCGATATAAGTAAACGAGAATCTCCTATATCAGTAATTTCTCTGAAATTATTAATAGTATATTTCTCAAGGTCTTTTAAATAATAGAGCCTTTCACTTTTTTGATCATAAATATTAATGCCTGCATATGTGGAAATCCATATACGTTCCTTATTATCTTCAAATAGTCCCCATATATTATCATCCACCAGCCCATCACCTTTATTAAAATGGCCAGCCAAAGGGCCAAAAGGATCTACAATTAAAACACCAAAAGTTTGAGAGCCGACCCAAATCATACCGTTATCATCTTTCATGGCTGCAGAAGGCCAGCCACCCTCACGAAAAGGAGTATTAGTAGGGATTTTCTTTATTTGATTTGATTTTGGATCGTAAACTGTCAAATAATTATTGTCTATAATCCAAATTCGACCAAGGTCATCTTCAATAACCGCTTTTGCACCACCTTCAAAACCCTGTTCGTCATCTATTATTTTTATTTGATCATCCTCAATAGAAATAGCAATAGCCCCATCAGAAATGGTTGATAACCAAACATTACCTCTCGAGTCCTCCGTTAATCTGTTAGCGGTTTGAAAATCATTAACTTCAATAAGACCATTAGTTTTAATGACTTTAAAGGAAGTTCTGTCAGGATTAAAAACAATCAGGTTATTTACAAAGCCAAACCACATATTATTAGTGTTGTCCTCATGAATACCTAAGGCGCGATTATTATTTATGCCTTCTAAAGGTATATTGACTTTATAAACCGTATCAATTCCTGGCTTTATAAAGTGTAAACCCTTGTCAAAATTACTTAGCCAGATAACACCTTCATGATCTTGCCTTACCCTTGCGTAGGCCCTGCCAATTTCAAAATGCTCTAAGACACCGGTTGGAATATCCAATATATACAAACCACTTTGATAGCCCGTAAAAATTAATTTTCCATCATTGCCTATTTGTAAGTCTGAAATAAATTCATAGCCATTGGTCTCTTGATCGCGTTTTACAATATCATAAGTCTTAAATTCTTCTCCCACATATTTTGTTAGGCCTCGATCTGTGGATATCCAAATACCGCCATAACTATCCGTTACCATAGCGTAGATATAACTACCTATTAACCCTTCCGTTTGGGCCATTCGCAAAATTCCAGAAGTGCTACCCTCCCACTTGGTAGGTGCCACTACTTTTGTAATAGAGGGTTCCGGAAGCAATGAGGTTTTTTTTGTGAACGGCTGCCCTTTTAAAGTATCCAAATTGATTTGTATTTCTTCTAATGACTCCCAGTTTAGTGGCCTTGTTTCTATAGGCTTTGGTAAAGGCTTAAATGCATTGACAGAAAAATCTTTATAAGGAAGCTTGTCAAAATCTAGAGGTATTGTTATGGCTTTAGGAACAAGGGAAGGGTCAATAGCTTTCCACTCAAAAGCCTTAGCTTCTGGCATTGTAAAAGGCTTTGCAACAGGTACTTTATAGCCCGATGCATTCTCGGGAAAAGGAACCTTTTTTTTCTTTTGACAAGACGTGATGATGACTAATATAACCAGCAGAAGGGAGAGTAAACGAAATGCGCTAATGTCTTTATTCATTCTTTATTCTATAAGATAAACAAGATAAAATTTTATTCCATAAGGAACTAAAATATTGATATTTTCTTGATCTAATTATTTGAATTTCAGTTTGGTAGAGCAATGGTGAACTCTGTTCCTTCTCCTTCTATCGTCTCCATCTTTAACACTCCAACATGTGCTTTTACAATGTCAAAAACAGTCGGAATCACTGATTTAAAAAGATTAATAGATTTCACTGATTTTATTTAGTAGTACTCAATAATATTTTTCCTTTCATTTTTTAATAGCATAAACCATCAACTCAAAAATGTAATTGAATAATGAATTCAGTTCCTTCTCCTTCTTTAGTCTCCACCTTCAACTCCCCACCGTGTGCTTTCACAATGTCATAACTCAAAGACAACCCTAGGCCTGTTCCTTGCCCGGTAGGTTTGGTGGTGAAAAAGGGTTGGAAGATTTTTTCCCGGACATTTTCGGGGATTCCGCTTCCATTGTCTTTGACTGAGATTAGAATCTTATTTCCATCGTTTTTTGTACTAACTAAAACCATAGGTTCGTACGCGATGTCCGAAGCTTCAGCGAAGGAGTTAGCACTGTCCTCCTTCGCTGAAGCTACGGAGGACACGGCATAAAAAGCATTGGTAATTAAATTCAGAATTACGCGACCAATATCTTGAGGAACAATGTTCATTTTGTCAATTGATTCATCAAAATCAGTCTTCATGGTAACATTGAAAGATTTGTCTTTGGCTCGCAATCCATGGTATGCCAATCTCAAATACTCATCAGCTAGTGCATTAATGTCCGTCAGCTCTTTCTTTCCTGATCCCGCTCGACTGTGCTGCAGCATACCTTTGACTATATCTCCAGCACGTTTGCCATGATGATTTATTTTGGTGAGATTTTCTTTCAGATCACTACCTATGGCTTTAGCCTCCTCGATGTCTCCTTTGTCTAGCTCTTCATTCATTTCATCAATCAACTCGGTACTCACCTCGCTAAAGTTGTTGACAAAGTTTAAAGGGTTTTGGATTTCATGGGCTATACCAGCGGTGAGTTCACCCAAGCTCGCCATCTTTTCAGACTGGATCAATTGTGATTGAGTAGACTTAAGGTCTTCCAATGACTTGTGCAGTTCGATGGTACGTTCAGCAACTTTTTGTTCGAGTATGACATTTTGTTGCGACAACAATTCCTTCTTTTCCTCAGTAACCTTTAGCACTTTTTCTGCTTCGCTCGACACTTCATTTAGGAGCTCCTTAAAACGAACTGAAATAAAAATTAATAGAAAAAATGGAGCACCGATTGTAAGTAATGAGGTCAGCAGCTTATCATATTCGTAAAAAAGATCTAGTGAATATTTATGAATTGTAATCCAAACAAATGCCGTGATGGTGGGCACTACTAATGAAGCAACTATGGCTAATTGTGCTCCCTTAATAGACGCACGGTAATGATAAAGTAGATAAATTAAATAGCCTATCATTGTCATGAATACAATGCCAAAAGGAAGGGAAATGGCAAAAAGATGGGCGAAAAAATTAGTTATTACCAGTAGTGTAAAAATAACCTTGAGTAGAATTGAAGTCTTGTTAGTAAGTATCCATTCAAGAATAAGCAATCCAAAAATTGTTGAAATAGGCTGAAGGGTATTTTCAATAAGAAAGCGAATCTTTTCTTGATCGTATGACAATTCATAGAAGTATCTCGAAAAAGAAGCAGCTCCTCCCATTAGAGTAAATGAGGTCAATAATGCAATCAGCTTAAAAACCTTCTGTTCTGGATTTAAGAAAACCAGTAGCCAAAAAAGGAAAAACAATAAGAAAGAAACGGCCATTGCAATTGCACCGAATACATAACCCTTTTTAATGCCTCCAGCTACGCGATCATTAAAGACAGGACCTGTAAGGTTAATAAAGCCCTGAAGATTCTGTGGTTTCAAACGAAGTTCCCTTTGGGTAAAAGTAGTTTCATAATCGACAAAATGAACAGCAACCAAATACTCTTTACCAACTTGTAGCGAAACTGGGATAGGATATTTTGAAATTGGATTATATGCTTTATAGGGGCTTCCTGTATCCCCAAAAGAATGTATTAACTCACCATTTATATAAATATCAGTGGCGGCCCAAAGGTCACGACTCAATGCCAAGGGCATGCCTTCAAAAGATTCATCTAACTTGACTTTAATACGAAACCAGCCTTCCACTCTGCCTGTTTCATCTGCCATGTCTGCATTAAGTTCAGTTGGGTTGAATTCTTTCCATCCTTTTAAATCGATCTTTTCTTTGGCCCAACTGACATCATCACCTTGCTTAAATATCCAGCCCTCAAGTGGTGCTAAAAACAACCTTTCGTGAGATTGAAACATACTTTTAGAAAGCACAACTGTCTGCTCTTGGCCTTGGCAAAGACTAAAGTAAAAGAGTGTAGTAAAGAGTATTAGGGCTTTTTTAATAATCATTGCACCGGTAAAGTGATTATAAACTCGGTTCCGTCATTTTCCTTTGTCTCTATCTTAATATCGCCACCATGTGCTTTCACAATATCATAACTCAAGCTGAGGCCTAGCCCTGTACCAGAACCAGTAGGTTTAGTGGTAAAGAAAGGCTGGAAAATCTTTTCTTTTATGCTATAGGGTATTCCATTTCCATTGTCTTTCACTGAGATTTGTATGCTCTCCACCCCTTGGCCACTGTCCGATGCAGATATTTTTTTGGTGCTTACTGAAACGGTAGGCTCATACGTGTCCCCCGAAGCTTCAGCGGAGGAGGACTTCTTTTTTTCATTTACCGTGTAAAAAGCATTATTAATTAGATTAAGAACAACACGACCAATATCCTGTCTGTTGATATTTACCTTTCCAATGGCATCATCAAAATCAGTGACGAGCTTGGCATTAAACGTTTTATCCTTTGCCCGTAACCCGTGATAGGATAACCTGAAAAATTCATCTGCCAATAGATTTATTTTGGTGAGTTCTTTCTCTGTTGTACTGGTTCGGCTATGTTCCAGCATACCTTTTACAATGGCATCAGCACGTTTACCGTGGTGACTAATTTTTTCCTCATTTCCTTTAATGTCCTTAAGAAGCAACTCTACTTCAGAAACATTGCCTTTGCCTAATTCCTCCTCAACTTCCTCAATCAATTCTTTATTTACTTCAGCAAAGTTATTTACAAAATTTAATGGGTTCTGAATCTCATGTGCGATGCCCGCTGTCAGTTCACCTAAACTTGCCATTTTTTCGGCTTGTATCAGTTGTGATTGAGTAGCCTTTAGTTCATTATAGGCCTTTTCTATTTCTTTGGCTTGTTTAAGTTCACGTTCACGACCACGCTCACGCTCGCGCATCCTGATTCTCTTCCTTACGGCCCGATCTGTTATGAATGCAAAAAAGGAGAATACAATAATGTAGAAGGCATAGGCCCACCATGTACGCCACCAAGGGGGAAGAATAATTATCTCAAGTGAAACACCTTCTTCATTCCAAAGTCCGTAAGCATTAGATGCTCTAACTAGAAATTCATACTTACCAGGGGCCAAATTAGTGTAGCCCGCAAAATTTCGATTATCATAAATCCATTCAGCATCATACCCTTTTAGCATATGTGCATATTGGTTTTTTTGCGGATTGGCGTAATGCAATGCTGCAAATTCAAAGCTCAAGCTATTTTTATCGAAGGTTAGCGAAATACTTTCTGTGTCCAGAAGGTTTTTAGTAAGCGGAGAATCATTCTCCATATCCAACACTGATTTATTGGAAATGAAAAGGTCCGAAATTATAACAGCAGGAGGTGTTTTGTTAGAATTAACAATTTTAAAAGTTGTAAGTCCATGATCACCACCAAAATAAAACTGACCATCCGTTGCACGGGCTGATGCGAGTGATAAAAAAACATCCCCTCCCAACCCATCAGAAGAATTATAATTGATAAAGGTTACTTTGTCCAGATTTTCATTCGTTACCATTTGGGAAAGGCCATTTTGTGTAGCAATCCACATTTCACCATCATCACCTTCTACAATTACTTCTGCCAAATTAGTAGGGAGTCCATCGGCTTCTGAGTATCGTATAAATGTTTCAGTGGTAGGATTAAACTTATTTATACCTTCATTAGTGGCCAACCATAAAATACCATGCTTATCTTCATAAATATCTGATATTGTATTGCTGCTCAGAGAGTTTTCATTTTCAAGATCATAACCATAGTGTTTAACACTGCTAGTTACAGGATCAATTCTATCAAGACCACCACCAGCATAACCTATCCAAACGAAATCAGTAGTTACTTCTATGTCAGTAATATTGGAGTCTTCAACGATCATCTCGCTATTTTCAGGATCCACCTTAGGTTGAAATGACTGCAACTGGTCCATGGTTTGGGGCTTGTAAAGCACCATACCATAAAGTGATGTCTGATCTGGTGCAGCTTCATTCCATTTACCATAAGCGTGACTGTCATCAGCTTGAAAGCGCAATGTATAATTGCCTGGTTCAAGTGTTACGGATCGAATATCTATACGGTTTTTAGAAGCTCCTCCTGCGTGATAAGTATTAGCATAATCACCCATTTGCCAAACGGTATCTTGTTTCTCATTTTCAATCCATCCGAAATCAGCCATACTATTGATATCACCCTCACCAGCTGCCATGACCCAATAGGTGCCGGTAGTTTTAATCTCAACAGGTAAGGATAAATCCTGAAAATCGGTGACATTTTCAATAGCACCAATTTTTTGATCAGTATCAATTAATCTTTCAAGTTCAGCAATTAATTTTCGAGGGTATTTTACTGTGTATTTACTTTCTATCCTTTTAATAGTGCTTTTTTCTATATTAAGTATATTAAGGCCATTGTTAGTGCCTATCCATAACCTGCCTTGGTTATCGTGCTTGATAACACGCACTTGATTACCTGATAGTGAGGCATTACTCAGAGAATCATACTTGTATTTTTTTACTTCTACTTTATTCTCATCCAATTCAACTAAACCATCACCCCAAGAACCCAACCAAAGCGACCCATCCTCATCTTCTGCAATACTTCTTACAGAACCAGAAACTCCAAAAAAGTCGTCTTGGGCATTAAAGTTAACCTTGTCAAAAGTTCCCTTTTTAGAGTCATAAATATTAAGACCACTTCCCCGCGTGCCAACGTAGATCATTCCCGGGTTTACCTGAGAGGCCAAAATACCAAATACACCTCCTGCACTTAAACTATTCGGGTCATCGGCATCATGAGCAAGATGACTAAATGGTTTTTTGATCGGATCATATTTGAGTAAGCCAAACTCGCGGCTGCCAAACCAAAATATACCACTGCGGTCAATCATAAACTGAGTCAATGTGATATTCCATCCTCTTTGGCTCACCCTCTCTTTTCCGGCTATTTCTATTTCTTCAAACTCATCTGAGATGCCTTTGAATTTCAATATGCCTCTGAAATTATTCGCGATCCATATATTGCCTTCGCCATCCGGTAAAATACTATTCCAATTAAGCCAAGGGATAGTCGGGACATCAATATATTCTTGTATCGTTTTTAAAGCACCGGTCTCAGGATTGTATTTATACACTCCACTTCTTGTGGTTATCCAAAGCGTATTCGTACTATCAGCATAGAGTGCAGTAATAGCATTTTCAGCTTCCACAAAATCAATTCCTGCTATTTTCTCTGCTGGTATAGGCTTAAATGCACTTTCGCCTTTTTTCTGACGCATTAACCCATAGCTAATAGACCCTGACCAAAGATTACCTTTCGAATCTTCTACAACTTCTTTTGAAAAACCGACATGTATAGGATTTTCTATATCTGGTATTTGATACTCGGCCCTCTTCCATTGATCGCCTACCGAATCATACTGTAATAATTGCAATTGGATGGAGTTTATCCATAACCTATTCTGTGAGTCTCTTAAAAATTTAAAACCTGAGACTCTTGCATCACTGACAAAATTGAATGCCTCTGCGAAATCGTAATTCTTAAATGTGTTTGTCTTTCTATTGTATTTTGATGCACCCCTTCCATTTCCGATCCATAGATCATGATTAGTATCTTCCATGATGCTCCAGATATAATTATCTTGCAGACTGGTAGTTTTACCGGGTATGTTTTTAAAGGTTTCAAAGGTATATCCATCATACTTTTGTAACCCATTAGCAGTGGCTATCCAGATAAGACCATAGCTGTCTTGCAATACATCATTTACTGTAGCCGAAACCAATCCGTTTGCAACGGATATGTATTCTGGGTCTATTTGTTGTGCTTTTGTACCTACACTAAACAACCAGAATCCTATTATCAAGGATATTGTCATCAGATTCAAGGATGCTTTTCTTTCCATGTTCATAATCATATATGAATTGTTATTGGTCATTAGTTTTTTAAGATAATAATAAATTCTGAACCCTGACCCTCCTGAGTCTCTACAGTCAACTCCCCTCCATGCGCTTTTACGATATCATAGCTCAAGCTCAGTCCTAGGCCTGTGCCTTGGCCTGTAGGTTTAGTAGTGAAGAAGGGTTGAAAAATCTTTTCCCGGACTTGTTCCGGGATCCCTCCTCCATTGTCTTTTACAGAAATTGAGATCTTACCACTCACATTTTGAGTTTTTACAGATACTGTAGGTTGATAACCCTCTATTTGCTCTTTTGACTTTTCATTCACTACGTAGAATGCATTGGTTATTAAATTCAAAACAACTCTTCCCATATCTTGAGGAACTATGTTCAGTTTTGGTAATGCTGCATCTAAATCTGTTTTGAAGTCTGCATTAAAAGATTTGTCTTTAGCACGAAGACCATGATAAGCGAGTCTTAAGTACTCATCACACAACGCATTGATGTCTGTAGGTTCTTTTGTTCCTGAGCCTGCACGACTGTGCTGTAACATGCCCTTCACAATATCACCAGCACGTTTGCCATGGTGGTTTATCTTAGTAAGGTTTTCTTTCAAGTCATTCCCAATAAATTTGGCCTCTTCAATATCTCCTTTATCCAACTCCTCATTCATTTCATCTACTAACTCTCCGCTGACTTCAGAGAAGTTGTTGACAAAATTCAATGGATTCTGAATTTCATGGGCAATGCCTGCGGTCAGTTCTCCCAGGCTGGCCATTTTTTCAGATTGAATGAGTTGGGCTTGTGTTGCTTTTAATTCCTCAATAGATTTTGTTAATGCAGAATTCGTTTCTTCAATGGCCTTTCTTTTTTGTTCTAATTCTTCAATTGTTTCTTCTAAAAGAATTGTTGTTGTTCTTTTTACCCTTTCTGTTCTGTCAAGTTTGAAGATGGTTATCTCTAACTCCTTTTCTACATCTTCTAACGATTTTAAAATCAGACTCTTCTTTTCAACAGGCAAGGTTTCATCGCCCTGAATAATGCGTACTATGTTTTCAAGGTATTGATTCATTATTTTTCTTTTAAAGCCACACAGCAAATAGTTAAATTATGAACTTCTATTCCACTACTTTTCGCTCTACCAAATTCACCCTGACTAAAGAATCCTGATAAAGGCGCATTCCACAGCTTGTGTATGCCCTCAATCTCTTTTTCTATTGTAGGGCCAAATGCTATTTCTCTCCCAACACAATCAAATAGTAAAATGGCTTCCGCTTCAGGAAACTCCTCATTTTTGAATTTTTGAACATCATTAACTGTGTCATCTATCGTCTCAAGATCAGGTAACAGACAAAATTTAATTTTGTCCCCTTCCGGCATTGATCCCATAAAAAATAAAGATTGATCCTCCATATTGACCACACCGACCCTCATTACGGGCTCCCCATTTTCCCGTTGCAGTTGAATTTGAAGAGTTTGATTCAATGCTATTTGTATATCATATAAATTATCAGGTAGTTTATCAATCCCAGCATACCGCATAATTATGTCTAGCGGAGGTTTATCATCGATAGCATAAATGTTGTTTTCAGTACTTTTAGTAATTGTTTTTGAGGTTCCGATTGATTTCCATCCACAGGACAGCACCCCTTTTACAGAAACTTTATCCGAGTCAAAGACCAGTACCGAAACTCCATGACTACTGGATATGCTATTAGTGAACGTATAAGATGTTGTCAATGTCAGGTCATCACCTGCCATACCACCAAAAACATTTACTTTATCTCCGCAAACTTCTAAGAACCCATCAAGTAGAGGATCAATGTATGGATCGTTCCACACACCGCTACCGGTTAAAATAAATACAGGATCATTACAGAATTCCAAAGATTTTTTGGCAATTGACTTTGTTGCCTCCTTATATCCTCCCTCACCAACTTCCTCAATTATAATTTTAAAATAATCAGGATTTAAATCCATAAGTAAAATTGTAACAGAATATTTACCAATTGTTGAATCTGTAATCTCCCCCTCAGTCGTAGCTCCAAAAATTTGAATGTTCTTTTGATCCAAAATCTCACAAATAGCTTCTCGATCCATTTTTATTGATAAAAAAACAGTTGCTAGCGTTGGCACGAAACCATCAGACATGGCTACTTTTAATGCAGATTCAATCTCTTCGGAAGATTTGCCCTTTATGGATTTTGCTTTCATTTTCTCAGTACTTTATTTCTTTTATTGCTACACATACACTGGTGAGGTTATGTACCTCCAATTCTCCTCCTCTGGCCTTACCAAATTCTCCTTGACAGAAGAAGCCGGCCATTGGAGCATTCCAGACCTTATAGATACCTTCAATTTCTCTTCTTATTTCGGGACCAAACGAAATGAGTCGGCCAGCACAAGAAAATAGCAAAACAGCATCTGCTTCCGCCATCTCATCCTTCAAATTTTCAACCGCGCGTATGGATTCATCCAAAATATCGAGATCAGGTAGTAAGCAAAATTTAATTTTTGCCCCTTCTGGCATAGACCCAATGAAGGAAAAGCTTCCCTCATCCTTGTTTATAAGAGCAACTCTCATAATTGGATCTCCGACATCCCGTTGTAGTTGAATCTGTAGTGATTGGTTCAGTTCACCATACAGTTCCATTAGGTTCTCTGGAGGGTCGGTGATCCCGGCATATCTCAAAGTTAATTCCAAAGGAGATTCCCCATCAATCGCATAAACAGTGTTTTCAATACTTTTAGTAATTGTTTTTGGAGTGCCTATTGCTTTCCACTCACATGAGGCCACACCGTTTACAGCAACTTTACCTCCATCAAATGCGATCACCATCGTACCTTTCCTGCTCTCCTCATTATTAGTAAATATATAAGTATCAGAGATACTAAAATCAGCTCCCGCCATCCCTCCGAAAACACCGGCCTCCTTACCTATTACTTCTTTAAAACCATCAGTTATTTTTTCGATATATGGATCATCCCAGACTCCACTTCCTGAAAAAATAAAAATGGGATTTTGAAAAAAATCAAGTGATCTTTTTGCCAAAATCTTCGAGGATTCAACATAGCCATCATTTCCTACTTCCTCAAATAGTATCTTAAAATAATCTGGATTTAAATCCATAAGTAAAATGGATGCAGAATACTTGTCTATTTCAGAGTCAATAATTTCTCCCTCTGTAGTAGCACCAAATATTTGAATACCCTTCTTGTTAAAGATTTCACTTATCGCACTTCGATCCATTTGCAAGGATAAAAAAACCATTGCCAGAGTAGGAACGAACCCATCTGACATAGCTTCCTTTAGTGCAGTTTGAATTGCCTCTGTTGATTTCCCTTTGATTGATTTTGCTTTCATACTTAAACCTATAAATTGTCGGCAATAGAAATAATAAACTCAGTTCCTTCATTTTCTTTTGTTTCCACTTTCAGCTCTCCGCCATGTACTTTCAC
>CAYGNU010000012.1:0-2711 GCA_964351175.1 uncultured Roseivirgaceae bacterium
AATGAAGAACATATTAAAGTATAATCTAAATTATGAACTTGATAAAATTTACTTTCAACAAGTTATGTCAAAATTTCATTTTTTAGTTTATCAACTAAGACTTGGTTAATTCGTTCATATGATTCAAATGACCACCCAGCAATATGCGGTGTCAATATTACGTTATCAAATGAACTTATTTCGTTGAATGTCTTTTTCTGATTGTCTGTAAAGGTATTTAATTTTTCATTCTCAATTACATCCAAAGCAGCACCAAGAAGTCTATTAGATGACAAATGTACTTTAATTGCATTAAGTGAAGCTATTTCACCTCTTGATGTATTTATAAACCATATTGGCTTTTTGAATTTTGACAGGAATTCACTGTTTACCATGAATCTAGTTTCCTCCGTTAGTGGCACATGGATACTCAGCACATCTGCTTCTTCAAATATCTCGCTAAGCTCGACTTGTTCTATTCCCTTGCTATTGATATTTTTCTTATACTTATCATACACAAGGACTCTACAACCAAAATGAACAATTTTACTAGCAAAGGCTTCTCCCATATATCCATAGCCGATTAGGGCAATGGTTTTGCCAAATATTTCATGACCTCTATTTCCCTCTCTATCCCACTTCAGAGATCTCACCTCTTTATCAGATTTAACAATGTTGTTAAGAAGGGAAAATAACAAACCTACGGTATGTTCCGCTAAGGCATTTCTATTTCCTTCTGGAGCATTAATAATTTTGATACCTCTTGACTTAATGTAATCAACATCCAAATTATCAATACCAGCTCCTGCTCTGCATATGAATTTTAACTTATCAGCATGCCTTAATAGTTGCTCATCAACAAAAACCTTACTACGCACTATTATACCATCATATCCACCCAATTTAGAGGCTACCTCATCTTTCTTAATACCAGGTTGATAATCGCCCTTAATTCCAATACTATTGAGTAATGGAAGAAGGCTCTTATGCATCTCGTCTATGATTAGGAAATTCAAAGTATGGACTTTTAAAGTAGTAAATGCACAATATAAAAATAGATGCCCAATCCGAGTAAATCATTGGTGGTAGTGATAAATGGCCCAGAGGCAAGGGCCGGATTGAAACCGAGCTTATTCAATATTAAAGGTGTGACTGTACCTAAAAAAGAGGCTATTAAAACCACAAAGAAAAGGGCTAGTGAAACAACGATAGACAAAGTATTAGGACCTCCAGTAATAATATTAAACCCATAAACTATTATTGATAGTACAAGTCCATTAATTAATGCAACTAAAAAAACTTTAATGAGTCTTTTTGCCATTCCACCACTAAAAACAGAGGGGTTAGCCAAGCTTTGAACAATAATTGAGGAAGACTGAATTCCTACATTTCCACCTGTTGCCTGAATCAGGGGTATGAAGAAGGCGATAGCCGTAATTCTCAATAATTCCTGTTCAAAAATACCAATGAATTTAGCACTAATAAAACCTCCCAAAACCCCTACAATCAACCATGGTAATCTGGCTTTGGTCAAATCCCAAATGCTATCATCTTCTTCTACATCACCTGCAATACCGGACATCATCTGTCTTTCTTCGTCAGCCTGTTCTGTTATAACGTCTACAATATCATCAATAGTAATTCTTCCAAGTAGTTTGCCTTGAACATTAACAACAGGCACGGCCTCAAGGTCATATTTACGCATGATTTGCGCCACTTCTTCTTCTGACAAATAGGTTTCAACAGTGACAAGATCCTTATCATAAATATCAGAAATCAAGGTATTATCGTCTGCCAGAATAATCCTTTTCAGCGAGACCCTTCCTAAAAGACAATCCTTATCATCAACAACATATACAGAATATAATTTTTGAACGTGTTCTGCCTGTTTCCTAATCTGATCGATGCACTGAATTACCGTCCAATTGACATTTGCCTTCACCAACTCTTTGGCCATCAAACCACCCGCAACATCTTCTTCATAGCGCAGCAGGTCGAGTATATTGGCTTCCTTTTCAGAATTATCTAGACCCGCTAAAACTTCCTCGCGCTCCCTTACTGACAGCTCATTAAGGATATCAACAGCATCATCTGAATCGAGATGATTAACAATTTCAGTTATTTCCTGAGTCTGAAAATAGCGTAGAAATTTCTCCCGAATGTCCTCATCAAGGTCATTGATTATTTCAGCCCTTAGCTCAGGAGTGAGCACGTCCAGAACATACTTCGAATCTTCAGCGTTAAATTCGTAGAGCAGCGTAGATATATCTGCAGGTTTAATACCTTCAAGGGAACGTACAATAAACTCAACTTCCTTCTCACTGACCGCCTGCTGAAAGCGCTCACGAAATTCGTTCGTCAGTTCAAATTGAATTAGTTGCTCCACTTTGTTATTTCATTAGTAAGTCCTACAAAATCATTTACAGATAATGTCTCAGCTCTACGATTCAGTAATTCCAACTCGTTAATATGAGGCGGCAAATTTAGAGGTTTTAATGCGTTGCGCAATGTTTTACGCCTGCTTTGAAATCCTTGTTTTATAACCTTCTTAAACAGTACTTCGTCACAATTCAATTTTTCCACCTTATTACGTGTCAAGCGTATTACGCCTGACCTAACTTTTGGTGGTGGATCAAATACATGAGGCTCTACATCAAACAGATAATCGAAATCGTAATAAGCCTGTAAAAGAACGCTTAAACTGAGGGTAGCTGTATTTCGTGGTGGGGAGG
>CAYGNU010000012.1:2721-23934 GCA_964351175.1 uncultured Roseivirgaceae bacterium
GAAGCATACACACCACCGTTTCAACCCTATCTTTTACATCCAAAATCTTAAAAAAGATCTGAGAAGAAATATTGTACGGAAAATTACCGATGATATTGAATCTTTCAGTTTTAATATAATCGAGGTCCATTCTTAAAAAATCTCCAAAATGTATACGAGAAGATAAAAGAGGAAATTTTTTTAAAAGAAAATCTATAGACTCCTGATCAAGATCAATTAGGGCTAGCTGATTAGGGTAAATTTCTAACAAGTATTTAGTAAGTACGCCAGTACCAGGCCCAATTTCCAGAATATCACCTTTTGGTTCAGTCTCAGAAAGCGCTTTAACAATATCAGAAGCTATTAACTCATCTTTTAAAAAATGTTGTCCCAGATGTTTTTTGGCTCTTACCATCCATTTTCATTAATTGGAAAATACTTTAACTTGCAAGCACTTTAAATTGAAGTAAAAAACTTTGCAAAACAGCCAGTAAAGTTATTTAAAAATAATGAGCAGTCATTCAACAGCTATGGATAAACCGAAAATAGGTATAACGATTGGAGATATAAATGGAATTGGCCCCGAAGTTATAATCAAGGCCTTAAATGATAATCGCATACTTAATTATATGACCCCAGTAATTTATGGTTCTACCAAAGCCATCTCATATTATAGAAAAGCCTTTGACGTAAATGACTTCAATTACACTCATTACCGTGATAATAAATTCACCCATAGTAAAATAAACATTGTTAATTGCTGGGAAGAAATGATTGAAATTAACGCAGGTAGTGTAACTCCTGAAGTTGGTGCAGCTTCCTTTAAGGCTTTAGAAAAAGCAGTTGAGCACCTCAAAGAAGGACTAATTGATGCCGTGGTTACTGGCCCAATCAATAAAAATAATATTCAGTCAGAGAATTTTAAATTTGCAGGGCATACTGAATACTTCACCGAAAGTTTTGAAAGCAAGGACAGCTTGATGTTTTTAACAAGTGAGCGTTTAAAGGTTGGTGTTGTTACAGGACATATTCCACTCAAGGAGGTAAGTAATAAAATTACTAAAGACTTGATCATCAAAAAACTAAAAATCATGGAAGAGTCATTGAAACTTGATTTTGGTATTTCTAAACCAAGAATAGCAGTTTTAGGACTAAATCCACACGCTGGTGAAGAAGGCCTACTAGGCGCAGAAGATGGTAATGTAATAAAGCCAGCAATTGATGAGCTTAAGAATAAAGGTAAATTAATTTTTGGCCCCTACCCTGCTGATGGCTTCTTTGGTAAAGGAGAATATAAAAAGTTTGATGCAGTATTAGCAATGTATCATGATCAAGGCCTAATTCCGTTTAAGACTTTGGCCTTTAATAATGGCGTGAATTTCACTGCAGGTCTGTCGATCATCAGAACATCGCCTGATCACGGCACTGCATATGACATAGCAGGAAAGAATATTGCCAACGAGAGTTCTATGCGTGAGGCAATTTTTATGGCTTACGATATTTATAAAAACCGTTCAGAGCAGAAAAAAGAGAATTGAACATCCAATATTTACCATATATATGCTATATTTCTTGCTAATGCTTAAATATTTACAAATCTTTTAACTTTACGATGAAGGTTTAGAAAAATGGATATAATTACCCGCAAACAACTTAATATACTAATACAGCTTGCTGTTTCGGACAAACACTTTTCGAACCTAGAGAGAGAACGTATATATGAGATTGCTCGTAAAAAGAATTTCCCTCAGGCTGACGTTAAAGAATTAATACTAAATCCAGAGCCTATTGGCACTTTTGGAGCCTTATCTGAAAATCAAAAGTTTGAATACCTTTTCGCTTGTATTGATTTGATGTTAATAGATCAAAAGATATTTGAAAATGAGATTAATTTCTGCAAAGACATAGCTATTAGATTAGGTTTTAAAAAGGATGTTGTTGAGTTTATGAAAGATGAGATTCATAAGCATGAAAAAGGTAATCTGCAAAAAATGGTAATGACCGAATACACCTGACAATCAAAAAGCTTAGAAGTTATCTTTTAATATTCAAAATTATCTTACTAACTTTGCACCCTAATTTGGAGAGAGGCTATGCGTGTGCTAGACAGATTCAACATTGACATCTACAAACTTAGCAATGCTATTCATCAATACGATTTCGAATTTGACGATACATTGTTTGGAGAGTTTGAGGATGGTTTTGTTGATAAAGGAAAAGGAAAAGTAAATGTATCTCTTGAAAAGAATGAATCGTTCATAAAGTTGGCGATGATTATTGTTGGAAATATTGAACTCCAATGTGACAGAAGTTTGGATTTATTCGATTTTCCTATAAATATTGAAAAGAGTATCATCTTCAAATATGGTGAAGAAGAGCAAGAATTAGATGATGAAATTATAATTATCAATCGGAACCGTCAACGTTTAAATCTTGCTGAATATATATATGAATTTATTGGACTTGAAGTGCCAATGAAGAAATTACACCCAAGATTTGAAGACGAAACTGATAATGATGAATTGATTTACAGTAGTGAAAATGATAATAAGGAAGTTGAAAACAAGACTACTGATATAGATCCCCGTTGGGAAATATTAAAAAAACTGAAATAAAAAATTAAATTAAAATAGAATACGATGGCTCATCCTAAGCGAAAAATATCGAAATCGAGAAGAGACAAAAGAAGAACTCATTACAAAGCTGAGGCAAAAACTCTTGCTGTTTGCCCTACAACTGGAGAGTTTCACTTACCACACAGAGCGTTTTGGCTAGAAGGAAAACTTTACTACAAAGGTAAAGTTGTGATGGAGAAAGAAGTACTAGCATAAGCTTAAGCTTATGAAAATTGCACTGGATGCAATGGGAGGAGATTTCGCCCCTGACTGTACAGTCCAGGGAGCAGCTCTTGCTGCCCAAGAATTGCCAGAGGGAACTTCTATTGTTCTGATAGGGCAAGAAGAGGTAATTAAAGCCAAACTTAAAGAGCATAATATTGTTTCTGACAAGTTAGAGGTTTATAATGCCGATGAAATTATTGAAATGGGCGAGCACCCAACTAAAGCCTTATCACAAAAACCCAATTCCAGCATAGGTGTTGGGTTTGGTTTGTTAAGAACAGGGGCAGTTAAGGCTTTTTCAAGTGCTGGTAATACTGGAGCCATGCATGTGGGCGCTATGTTCACTATCAAAGCTATAGAAGGTATTATAAGGCCTGGGATTGCAGGTTTTATGCCTAAAGAAAAAGGTGGCTTTGGAGTAATTATGGATGTAGGAGCTAACGCAGACTGCAAACCAGATGTCCTGCTCCAATTTGGACAAATAGGCGCATTATATGTTAAGCACGTTTTCGGAATTGAGAATCCAAAAGTTGGCCTAATGAACCTTGGCGAAGAGGAACAGAAAGGCACTCTACTAACTCAAGCTGCTCATCAACTTTTTAAAATAACTAAAGGCATTAATTTTATTGGCAACATTGAAGGTCGTGACCTATTCAATGAAAAAGCCGATGTAATTGTGTGTGATGGTTTTACAGGAAATGTTATCCTAAAAATGGCCGAATCAGTTTTTGATTTACTTCAAGCAAGACAAATAAAAGATGCCTATTTCGACAGGTTTAATTATGAAGCTATTGGAGGAAGTCCTATCTTGGGCGTCAATGGCAACGTGGTCATTGGTCATGGTGTTTCAAGCGCAATGGCTATTAAGAATATGCTTTTACTGTCGTTAAAGATGGCAGAATCGAATATTCACCTGAAGATTAGAGAAAAATTTGAAGAATAAAATTTAAACTATGGCTAAAATTAAAGCCGCAATTACGGGCGTACATGGCTATGTACCCGAGTATGTTCTTACCAACCATGAGTTAGAGTCCATGGTCGAAACTAACGATGAGTGGATCACTTCAAGAACAGGAATTAAAGAAAGAAGAATATTAAAAGGCGAAGGTAAAGGTGTATCAATAATTGGAATTGAAGCTGCCAAAGGCCTTTTGGAAAAAACCAACACCAACCCAGAAGATATCGATTTAATTATCTTTGCTACTATCACCCCTGACATGGTATTTCCAGCTGCAGCCAACTTAGTTTCAGCTGCTATTGGTGCTGTTAATGCTTTTAGTTTTGATATGGGCGCTGCTTGTTCAGGGTTTATTTATGCCCTAACAACTGGCACACAATTTATTGAGGCAGGTACTTATAAAAAGGTAATGGTCATTGGTGCAGATAAAATGTCGTCAATCATTGATTATTCTGACAGAACTACCTGTATTATTTTTGGTGATGGTGGTGGTGCAGTATTACTGGAACCAAGCACAGATGAAAATGGCGTCATTGATGCAATTCATAAAAGTGATGGTAAAGGGGCTGAATTTTTAAAAATGAAAGCTGGAGGAAGTGCATATCCTGCAACTCACGAAACAATTGACGCCAAAGAGCACTATGCTCGTCAAGATGGAGCTACGGTATTCAAATTTGCGGTAACCAATATGGCAGACTATGCTGCCAAAATAATGGAGCGTAATAACCTTACTGCTGAAGATGTAGATTGGTTGGTTCCGCACCAGGCTAATAAGAGAATAATTGACGCTACAGCTAACAGAATGGGCGTTACTGAAGATAAAGTAATGATGAACATTGAAAAGTATGGAAATACAACCAGTGGCACCATTCCATTACTACTTTGGGATTATGAGAAAAAACTGAAAAAAGGCGATAACCTAGTTCTTGCTGCATTTGGAGGGGGTTTCACTTGGGGATCCATTTATCTTAAATGGGCTTACGATCCGAAATAGCAATTGTATTTGTTAAACGTATTAGTAACTTTAATTTCTTAAATTACACTCATGGCAACAACAGCCGATTTTAAAAACGGTCTATGTTTAGAATATAATCACGATTTATTTACTATCGTGGAATTTCAACATGTAAAGCCAGGCAAAGGACCTGCTTTTGTTAGAACTAAACTTAAAAGCCTTACAACAGGCAAAGTAATCGATAATACTTTCTCTGCGGGACACAAAGTTGTTACTGCTCGAATAGAAAGAAGACCCCATCAGTATTTGTATAAAGATGAATTGGGTTATCACCTAATGGATAGTAGCACTTTTGAGCAAACGTTTGTTCCTGAAGGGGCTATAGAAAATGCTGATCTCATGAAAGAGGGACAGGCTGTTGATGTTCTTTATCATGCTGAGAAGGAAGAAGTAATAGGCAGTGAACTACCACAGTTTGTTGAGTTAACTATAACATATACTGAGCCGGGGCTCAAAGGTGATACTGCAACTAACGCAACAAAAAAGGCAACTTTGGAAACAGAGGCTGAAATAAATGTGCCTTTATTTATTAATGAAGGTGACAAAATAAAAATAGACACTACATCACGCTCTTATTATGAGCGGGTGAAAGAATAGTGTAAAAGCAAAGGTCAGTTAATTTAACGCGACACAATATTGAACAAACCTTATTAAACTTGAATACCAAATGAAAACAAAGGAAATAAGAGATCTCATAGACTTTATATCTTCTACAGGTCTTAACGAAGTAAAGATTGAAACTGAAGAATTAAAACTTTCTATAAAAAGAGAGCCAGATGTACAGAACAGAATAGTTGAAGCAAGCTCTGCTCCTGCCGCTCCAGCTCCGGTTGCTGCTGCTCCAATAAGCCCTGCTCCCGCTGCTTCCCCTGCTTCTGCTCCAGCGGCTGATGAAGCTTCATCAAGTAAATATGTGGAAGTTAAATCACCTATGATTGGAACATTCTACAGATCGCCAAACCCTGACTCACCTTCATTTGTTAATGTAGGGGACAAAATAGAAAAAGGGCAGCCTGTATGTATCATTGAGGCTATGAAACTTTTTAATGAAATTGAATCAGAAGTATCAGGTACAATTGTAAAAGTTGTTGCTGAAAATTCTTCTCCTGTAGAGTATGATCAAGTATTATTCTTGGTTGACCCTTCATAATTTTTCGATCTGTAAAAGATCCTATTTAAACATTGGTAACCTTTAAATTCGAAAGATTGTGTTTAAAAAAATATTAATAGCCAATAGAGGCGAAATTGCATTAAGAATTATTCGTACCTGTCGTGAGATGGGTATTAGAACTGTTGCCGTTTATTCAACTGCTGATAAGGAAAGTCTGCATGTTAGATTTGCCGATGAGGCAGTTTGCATAGGCAAAGCCCCAAGCAAAGATTCATACCTTAGCATCCCTAATCTAATTGCCGCTGCAGAAATAACTAATGCAGATGCAATCCACCCTGGATATGGCTTCTTATCTGAAAATGCTGAGTTCAGTGCCGTTTGCGCAGAATATAACATAAAATTCATTGGCGCTAGTCCTGATATGATTGATAAAATGGGCGACAAAGCTACGGCTAAGGAGACCATGAAAAAGGCCGGTGTACCTACAATTCCTGGTTCTGATGGTTTGTTAAAAACCATGGAAGAAGGAATTAAAATCGCCAAAAAAATCAAATACCCCGTAATACTTAAAGCCACGGCTGGTGGTGGCGGTAGAGGTATGAGAATTGTGAAGGATGAAGCCGGATTCAAAAAAGCATGGGACGATGCTAAGCAAGAGTCAGGAGCGGCATTTGGAAATGACGGACTATATCTTGAGAAATATGTTGAAGAACCCCGCCACGTTGAGATTCAGATAGTAGGAGATAGAAAGGGTAAAGCATGTCACCTTTCTGAAAGAGATTGCTCGATTCAGAGAAGACATCAGAAATTACTTGAAGAAACCCCTTCACCGGTAATGGACACTTTCAAAAAATTGAGAGATAAAATGGGTGATGCCGCAGTTAAAGCGGCAGAAGCTATAAAATACGAAGGCGCAGGAACAGTTGAATTTTTAGTTGATAAAAATGGCGACTTCTATTTCATGGAAATGAATACTCGGATTCAAGTGGAGCACCCTATCACTGAAGAAGTTACTGACTTTGATTTAATCAAAGAACAAATAAAAGTAGCTGCTGGTATATTGATATCTGGTAAAAACTACACCCCTAATCTATATGCAATGGAGTGTAGAATAAATGCTGAAGATCCAGCTAATGGTTTTAGACCTTCACCAGGAAAAATAACCAATCTACATATGCCTGGTGGTCATGGCGTGAGAATTGACAGTCATGTTTATGCAGGTTATACTATTCCTCCTAACTATGACTCTATGATTGCTAAGCTAATTGTTAGTGGTCAATCTAGAGAAGAAGTAATTACTAGAATGAAGAGAGCCTTGAGCGAATTTGTCATTGAAGGTATCAAAACCACCATTCCTTTCCACTTGAAATTAATGGATGATAAAAAATTTCAATCTGGTCAATTTACTACTTCCTTTATGGAAACGTTCGACATGAGCGGAATAGAATAGGTATATTTAAAATATTGAAAAAAGCCCTGGCGTAAAGTCAGGGCTTTTTTATTGGCCTAGAGCAATTGGTGATAAATATTCATTTATGTAATTTGCCCTCTGTATGAAATATTTACTTCTATTAATTTTATTATCATCAACCACTGCATATGCTCAAAATGTAGATAAGTATATATTAACTGGCGCCAATACCAATAGCTATAAGGGTGACATGGGCAGTTTTGAACAATGGAATGCAGGACTTCAAGTTGGTGTACAGTTCAATAAGAAGAAGAAAATAAATGGGGCTATTCATTTAGTATTTGGCTCTATTAGTGACGATCAAGCAAGAATTCAGTCAACTCAACTATCACAGCAGTTAGTCCCTAATAGCTATTTTAAAAGCACCTTCTTTTCCATCAATTATGAAGCTCATTACAACTTGATTAAGACCTCAAAATGGCTACTATTTATTAGTCAAGGCTTTGGGTTTATTAGGTACACACCAAAAGATGAATTCGGGGAGAAGTTGGAGGACCAACCTTTTACCCGATCTGAACAAGAAACTTATCGGAACTCTTCACTTATGCTTCCGTCATCACTAGGAGCAGTTTACTTTCTTCATAATGGCATAGGCTTAGGCATTCAAACTACCTTCTCCAATCCGCTAACTGATTATCTCGACAATATAGCTGAGTTAGGATCTTCTGGAAATGATAACATTTTTTCTGCTCGATTTTCATTACTGTTCCCTTTAAATATTGGAAATGAAAATTAGAGCATACCAAAAAGAAGATAAAAACAAACTTGGAAATATCTTAAAGCTCAATATTCCAAAATACTTTGCAGAGGAAGAATATGATGATCTAATTGTATACTTAGATAACCATATTGAATATTATTATGTAGTAGAAAATGATGACCAAATTGTTGGATCAGGTGGTTTTAACACAACTGATCGCAGTAGTGTGATGCGGGTTTCTTGGGATTTTTTTCATCCAGAAAGTCAAGGAAAAGGTTATGGATCTGTCTTATTGGAATTCAGAATTAAGGAGATAAAGAAGATAAATGGAATTACAACTATTGAAGTCAGGACCTCACAAATGGCATATATATTTTATCAAAAATCAGGTTTTGAGATAATTGAGATTAAAAAAGATTTTTGGGCAAAAGGGTTTGATCTATTTCTAATGTGTAAAACGCTTTACTAGTTTATGTTAAAACATAGAATCTCTTTTATTTATCCTTTAACCAATTTATATTGAGTAAGTTAAGCTCTCTTCAATCTAAAGATAGTTGATGAAAAATAAGTTTAATTGGTTAGGGAAAGTCAGCAAATTTGGAGTCATCTCTGAAAATCAAGATGACAAGAGTCGTAGGATTATATACTCTAATGTCATTTTCATTTCCCTGCCTATCGTCTATATCATTTTCATGATCATTGATTATCAGGCCTATATTATACCGATTGACGAGTTAAAGTTTGATCAGTTAGTTGTTCCAATAGTTATTATTGTCTGCCTTTTTTGTCTTTTTCTAAACCATAGTAATTACACTACCATAAGTCGAATATTATTTATCTCCTTATGGCCATTCTTACTGCATCTTATACCTATAAAACTTCAGGATAGTCCGTCAGACTATCTACTTGCATACCCTTTCGGGATTGTATTCCATGCAATATTGATACAACTGATGTTTTCATTCAATAAAGAAAAAGTTTTGTTTCTATCCTTTATGACTATTAATCTTTTGGGGGTTGTCACTGTAGCCGATTTACTATTGTACTACGATTTGGATATGGATATGCCGGTAGATATTATTAGTCACAAATACTACTTCTTCGTCTGTATATTGTATTGGTTATTATTCAATCTTGTAATCTTCTACGTTATGCATACTGTAGAATCGAACATTAAAAGACTTAATGACGCAAAACTTCAAATTGAAAACCAAAAGGAAGAACTCAACTCAATTAATCAGAACCTCGAAATGCTGATAAGACAAAGAACTAAATCATTAATGGAACAAAATGAAAAATTACAAAAACATGCCTTCTTTAATGCTCATATGCTTAGAGGTCCATTTTGTAGAATTAAGGGCTTAATAAATTTAAAGGAGCTCAGCAAAGAAGATGATGAGATAGAAACTATAAACTTAAAACTTGCTGTAAGCATTGATGAACTTGATAGCCGATTACATGAAATTCAGACAATGGTTGAAACTATTACAATAGACCAAACTGCAGAATAAAAAAGCTCTTGGCGAATTTGACGCCAAGAGCTTCTTAAAATCATTTAAAATGCAGCTTATTTTCTTCCACCACCAATAGATACACCTATTTTAATAGACATATAACTATTCTTAATCTTATCATCTCCCAAATCAATTGTAGTTCCATCAAATTCAACTTCATCTGTAGCTGGAATTATATTATAATCAAAGATGAAATTAAAGTGACCATAATCAAAACCAATTCTAGGATAGAATCCTATAGATGCAGATGGGTCAAAATCTGCAGCCACAGTTCCTACTCCGTTAACATCAACAGAAACACTTACAGATGCATTATTAAAGAGACCAGCTCCAAGGCCTACGAATGGTCTAAAATCATTATTGCTAAAATAATATTGACCATTCAAAGTATATGATCCTGAAGCAGAAACCGATGCTTCTTGATCGCCAACCACTTTTGCCATGGCAGCAGATTCAATTCTAAGATTCAGTAAAATTTGATCAGATATTCTATATCCAGGTTCTAAATAAAGAGCAACACCTCCGCCTCCATCGGAAGGAATAGCATAGCCTAAACCCAAGCCTACTTTAAACGCTTTATACTCCTGAGCATTTGCTGATAATCCGACAACAACAAATACTAATAATAACACTTTTTTCATACTTAATAATAATTTAGTTAAGAACGTAAGAAGTTGATTTTCAAGCACATTTCCTAGAGAATTAATAGATTAAACCATCGAGTTTATTCACCCTCTTTTTCAATCAACATTACTAACTCATCATACCAAACCTGCCCATACTTTCTAATTAAAGGATCTTTTAGAAATTTATAAACTTCAACCCCGAGCTCTTTACCAAAATCACAGGCTGGACTACAGATGTCCCATCGGTCATAATTCAGTGCTTCAAACTCATTATACTTTCTTGCTCTAATTGGGTAAAGGTGACAGCTAATAGGTTTCTTATAATCAGTTTTACCATCCAGATAGGCTTGTTCAATTCCACACTTTAAAATACCCCTATCATCATAAATAGCATAAGCACACTCCTTTCCTCCTATTGTCGTTGTAGAATATTCGTTATCTTCATCAAGAATATACTTTCCTTGCTTCTCTATGGCCGCCTTGCCTTCTTCAGATAAGTAAGGTGCTACAGCATCATATATTTTATCAAGAATGGCCAGTTCATTTTCCTCCAAAGGAGCACCCAGATCGCCTTCTACACAGCAAGCACCTTTACACTTCTCTAAATTGCACACAAAAAACTGTTCCTTAATGTCGTCCGACAAAATGACCTTACCATGTTCTATCATAAGGACAAAATTAGAGGTTTTGGATCAATGTTTTTAATACAAATCACCAAGTATCTTACAACCATAAGAATAATCTTTAAGCTTTGAATTTTAAACTAGTTTTAAATCTAGAACTTAGCCTATTTATGGATTAACTTTACCCACTTTAAATTCAGAAGGATTGGGATTAATTTGATAGAATGGATTATTTAGATAGCCTTAACGAACCTCAGCGAGAAGGCGTTGTCAATACCGAAGGACCTACCATGCTTATAGCAGGTGCCGGGTCTGGAAAAACAAGAGTACTTACTTTCAGAATTGCCTATTTGATACAACAGAAAGGCATAGATCCATTCAATATTTTGGCGCTTACTTTTACCAATAAAGCTGCCAAAGAAATGCGTGATAGAATAGAAAGTGTTGTTGGCTCTGATGCCCGTAATTTATGGATGGGTACCTTTCACTCAGTCTTTGCACGTATACTAAGGGCTGAAGCTGATAAAATAGGATACACCAGTAACTTTACCATTTATGATGCTGATGATTCCAAGTCACTTATCAAAACCATTGTTAAAGAACTTAACCTTGATGATAAAGTATATAAGGCCAATGTTGTTTTTAATAGAATTTCTGGAGCAAAAAACAGACTGATCTCGTGGAGAGAATATAACAACAATCCAATTTATCTGGCAGATGATGAAAGTAACATGAAGCCAGAACTGGGTAAAATTTATCAGATCTATTGTCAGCGTTGTTTTAAAGCTGGAGCCATGGATTTTGATGATCTTTTATTCAATACCAATGTACTCTTTAAGGAACATACCGATGTCTTGAATAAGTACCAGCAGCGCTTTCAGTATGTAATGGTTGATGAGTTTCAGGACACTAATATCTCACAGTATCTAATTACCAAAAGACTGGCTGCAGTACGTCAAAATATATGTGTTGTTGGAGATGATGCTCAAAGTATATACGCCTTTCGTGGAGCAGATATTCAGAATATTCTCAACTTTGAGAAAGACTATTCGGATTTAAGGATCATTAAACTAGAGCAAAACTACCGTTCTACAAAAACTATAGTCAACGCGGCTAATTCAGTAATTTTCAAAAATAAAGCTCAGCTTAAGAAGAACGTTTGGACTGATAATGTTGATGGCAATCTGATTGAGTTGCTACGCGCCAACTCTGATAATGAAGAGGGTAAACTTGTTGCCTCTTCCATTTTTGAAGAGAAGATGCAGCATCAACTCAAAAATAGTGATATCGCTATTTTGTATAGAACTAACAGTCAGTCAAGAGCAATAGAAGAGGCCTTGAGAAGGATGAACATCAAGTACAAAATTGTTGGTGGTCTATCTTTCTATGCTCGAAAAGAAATTAAGGACTTAATGGCCTATATGCGTTATGCCCTCAATACGAATGATGAACAATCACTAAGACGAATCATTAATTATCCTAAAAGAGGGATTGGTGATGCCTCAGTAGATAAGATCATCGTTGCGGCTAACGAGCAAGGTCTTGACCTCTGGGTGGTACTTGAAAATATAAACTCCTTCCTTCCTGGTAGGGCTGCCAATGCCATTGAAGATTTTGTCAACCTGATAAAAAGCTTCAAAATAGAGATTGAAAATAAGGATGCTTATACTGCGGCAAGTGAGATAGCCAAGCGCTCTGGTCTGATGAAAGACCTTTATGAAGACAAAACTGTTGAAGGACTTAATCGCTATGAGAACGTTCAGGAATTACTCAATGCCGTTAAAGAGTTTGTAGATGATCCTGAAAAAGAAGACAAGTCACTAGGATCATTTTTGCAAGAAGTGGCCCTTCTTACAGGAATGGACAACGACAAAGATGAAGACAATGACAAAGTGACTTTAATGACCATTCACATGGCAAAAGGGCTTGAGTTCAAAAATGTCTATATCGTGGGAATGGAAGAAGATCTTTTCCCTTCTCAAATGATGCTGAGCAGTCGTGCAGACCTAGAGGAGGAACGAAGGTTGTTTTATGTTGCCATTACTAGAGCAGAAACCAAATTATTCCTTTCCTACGCCCTAAGCAGATATCGCTTTGGAAGACTTAAAAATTGTGAACCTAGTAGGTTTATTGATGAAATTGACCCTAATTACATAAAAGTTAACGAACGAGCAAAAGTGACCGAGTCCGTTAACACTGCTGGATATACAAAAAGCTTTGTAAGCGGAATGAAAAAGACAACGGCTTCTCAAGCTGTTAAGTCAAAATCTAATTATAAACCTCCTGCAGATTTTCAACCAAGTGATACTTCAAACCTTGAAAAAGGCATGAAAGTAGAGCATCCAAAATTTGGATACGGGATGGTTGAAGGCATTGATGAATCCGGTGCGAACCGGAAAGCCAAGGTAAATTTTGATGACTTTGGTGAAAAAACATTATTACTTAGTTTTGCTAAACTTAAAATTCACCCAAATTAAGGGTTAAACATACCTATGAATAACATTACCACGCTGGAATACAATACCAATCAGGAGCCTATTATACTTAAAGAGTATGGCCGAAATGTGCAAATGCTTGTCGAATATTTAAGAACAATACCTGATGTTGACAAAAGAACGGAACAGGCACATACACTAATAGAGTTGATGAAGCAGGTCATGCCTTCACTTAAAGAGGCTAATGAAACCAATCAAAAGCTTTGGGATGATTTATATATCATGGCTGGTTTTGACATTGAGCTAAAAGGACCATATCCAAAGCCTGAGCCCGAGGTGCTTGCCAAAAAACCAGAACGCGTTCCTTACACCACCAACAGAATAAAATACAAACATTACGGTAGAAATCTTGAGCTATTAGTGCTAGAGGCAATTAAGAAAGAAGACCCTCAAGAGCGTGAAGATGCCATTATCTACATTGGTAAGTTAATGAAGAGTTTTTACGGTAGCTGGAATAAAGAGGTGATTGATGATGCTGTAATCCTTGAAAACATGCAGACTATTTCAGGAGGCAAATTGAATATCGATCTGGAAAAAGTTAGAGAAGATAACTTGTTCGAAAGACTCTATAAACCTAAGCGTAAGCCAAATCGTGAAAATGATGATCGCGATACAAGAGGCAGAAGTAATAATAGAAATCGTAAAGGAGGCCAAAGACCACAGCGCAGAAGAAGTTAAATGAGTTCATTCAAGATTCAAGGAGGCACTAAGCTAAAGGGAGAAATCACTCCTCAAGGTGCAAAAAACGAAGCATTACAAATTATTGCTGCTGTACTATTAAGTGCAGAACCCATTACAATTAACAAAATTCCTAATATCAGGGACGTCAATAAGTTAATAGAACTTGTAGGTGATCTTGGGGCAAAAGTTGAGAAACTTGGCCCGGAGAGCTATAGATTTACTGCCAAAGATCTTAATGTTGATTTTCTTGAAACAGATGAATTCAAATTAAAGGCAGCCTCTTTAAGAGGGTCTATTATGATTTTAGGACCACTATTGGCAAGGTATGGCTATGCTAAAATACCTAGACCAGGAGGCGATAAAATTGGGAGAAGAAGACTTGATACCCACTTTCTTGGATTTGAAGCTTTAGGAGCAAAGTTCAATTACTCTGCAAAAGATGGCTTTTATAAAATAGATGCTTCTGATCTTAACGGTAAGTACATACACCTTGATGAAGCTTCAGTTACCGGTACAGCCAATATTCTAATGGCAGCCGTTCTTGCAAAAGGGACAACTACTATATACAATGCAGCTTGCGAACCCTACATTCAGCAGCTGTGTAAAATGCTGAACAGCATGGGTGCTAACATTTCTGGTATTAGCTCCAATTTACTAACTATAGAAGGTGTGGATGTGCTTCATGGTACAGAACACACCATGCTTCCAGACATGATTGAAGTGGGCAGTTTCATAGGCCTTGCTGCCATGACGCAGTCTGAAATTACGATTAAGGGTGCAGGGGTAAAACATCTAGGATTAATCCCTAGTATTTTCCAAAAACTTGGGATCAAACTGGAAATTAAAGGGGACGATATTTATGTGCCTGCACAAACAAGATATGAAATTGACACTTTCATTGATGGGTCTATCCTAACAGTGGCAGATGCACCATGGCCAGGATTTACACCAGATTTACTAAGTATTGTACTGGTTACTGCAATTCAAGCAAAAGGAACAGTACTTGTTCATCAAAAAATGTTTGAAAGCAGGCTGTTCTTTGTTGATAAACTAATAGATATGGGAGCACAAATTATTCTTTGTGATCCGCATCGAGCAACTGTCATTGGCATGGACAGAAAGCAACCATTAAAAGGTATCAAAATGTCATCCCCGGATATCAGAGCTGGAGTTTCATTACTCATTGCGGCCTTATCGGCAGATGGTGAGAGCGTTATTTCTAATGTAGAACAGATTGATAGGGGTTATCAAAACATTGATGCAAGGCTTACAGCACTTGGTGCTAAAATAGAAAGAATAGAATAATATTTATCTTTTGTTTTGAAACTGATTTTCATTTATCTTTTTTTGCTAGATCAACCTCAAAACAGTTAAACATGGAAATTTTGGATAAAGGCACAGACTACATGATGACTTTTGCATTGGAATATGGTATTCCTTTGGTAAAGGCATTAATTACCCTAATTATCGGATTATGGATTATCAAAGCTATAAGAAGAGCTATTAGAAAAGCATTTGGGAAAAGTAAAATTGACCCCTCACTTCAGCCATTCTTAATCAGCTTAATCTACAACAGTTTACTAGTGCTGCTGATACTTACTGTATTAAGCACATTGGGTATACAAATGACATCTTTTGTAGCCATAATAGGTGCCGCTGGTTTGGCCATTGGCTTGTCACTACAAGGTACACTACAAAATTTTGCAGGTGGGGTTATAATCTTGATCATGCGTCCTTTTAAAGTGGGTGACTTTATCGAAGGTGGTGGTCATATGGGCGTGATTAAAGAGATTCAGATTTTCAACACTATCATGACAACTGGAGATAATAAGAGAATTATCATTCCTAACGGTGGACTTTCCAACAGCTCAATTACTAATTATTCCGCAGAAGAAATGAGAAGAGTGGACATGGTATTTGGAATAGGGTATGGTGATGATATTAAAAAGGCCAAGGAAATTTTAATAAAGCTTGTTGAAGCTGACGAAAGAGTATTGAAAGAGCCAGCTTATAGAGTGGATGTATCTAACCTTGGTGATAGTTCTGTAGACTTCAATGTAAGGCCATGGGTAGCTACTTCAGATTATTGGAATGTATATTGGGACTTTCAAGAGAAAGTGAAACTTACTTTCGATAAAGAAGGAATCTCTATCCCATTCCCACAAAGAGATATTCATATATATAATGAGAAATAAATACAGATAATCATTTTAAAAAAGCCGTTTCGAAATATCTTCGAAACGGCTTTTTTATTTACAAATGCTTAATTTACAATATGAAAAGAAAATATCTCTTCGCAGGAATCTCCCTTATTTTCCTGATGATAGTTTGTGTCATTTCATTCAATCAACTATCCACCCCAGCACCTGCCCTGCCAGGATATACGACTAATAGTTATTCTGCTTATAGGGCAATTGAACACCTGAAAATATTAGCAAAAGAACCCCACAGTCAAAATACTGTAGCACATAAGCAGGTACGAAATTATATATATGATCAATGTAAAAAGTTTGGATTTGAAACGAAGGTTATTGCTCAAACAGGCTTAAAAAATATAGGCAGGCGTTCAGTAAGAGCTGGAAAAGCCATGAATATTTTAGCCAAGATGAAAGGTACAGACAATTCAAAAGCCTTATTGGTAATGGGTCACTACGACTCTCAACCAAACACCCCAGGTGCTTCTGATGATGGTGCCGCCATTGCTTCAATGTTGGAGACAATGGAATTGCTCTCCAAACACGGACCATTAAAAAATGATATCTATTTCTTAATGACCGACCTAGAAGAAGTTGGTCTTCTTGGTGCCGAAGCTTTTGTTCACTCTTACGAAGCGTTGAATGATATTGGAATACTGATCAATTTTGAAGCCCGTGGCAATACTGGCATTAATTTCACTTTCGAAACCACTTCTGAAAATGGTTGGATTATAAAAGAGTTTTCAAAAGCTGTAGACAAACCTATGGCGAATGCACTAGCCTATGAGATTTATAAACTTATGCCTAATGGCAGTGACTTTACTGAGTTTAAAGAAACAAACATAAGTGGACTTAACAGTGCATTTATTGAAGGCTATGCCTATTATCATAGCCCCATTGACACATGGCAAAATATTGATTTAGGAACACTTCAGCATCAAGGAGATTTAATGTGGCAAATGGTGAATCATTTTGGCAATACAGACTTAACAGAAACCAAGGGTGAAGATGCTATATTCTTTAGCATATTGGGACAGTTGATTATCTATCCAGCCAGTTTTGACTGGCCATTAATAGTGCTCTCTATTATGGCTCTGATGTTTGTGATTTTTTATTTAGAAAGGGCTGGTGCGATCAAAATACTAGGCACAATTAAAGGGCTTGGGATATACCTTTTGATCATTGCCTTAAGTCTGGCATTAGTCTGGGTTTTCAATGCGCTCATTTTATGGATAAACCCTCATTACAGCAGTTTTTATGGAAATAATTTCTATAATTCAACCTTCCACCTATGGGCAGTTATTGGGGCATGTATAATAGCTGTGGGTGTACTTTCAACACCGGTATTTAAAAAATTATCGTCTTATGAGTTTCTTACAGGAGCATTATTCATTCAAGTTATCTTAATTGTTCTATTAAAAATATTTGTTCCTACTGGTGCTTTTATCCTATATGTACCTCTTATTATCAACTCCATAATTATCGTTCTTTCAAGTTTGAAACAAAAGATTGATAACTCAAATGCAGCCTATTTGATCATAGTTATCCCAATCCTACTATGGGTTCCATTAATCTATTTTCTGTTTGTTGTCTTTAGCTTTTCTATCCCCTATGCATCAGCAATTTTTGTATTACTACTAATTCCTTATCTCATCCCACTCATGAGATGCTGGTATGAATTACACACTCATCTAATTTTGATGTTAGGCGTTGTATTGGTTGTATTATCATTGGCAATAGGACAATTAACCTCCTCCCCTTCTGAAGAGCATCCGCAACAATCATCTTTATTCTATGGGTTGGATATGGATACAAATCAGGCGTTCTGGTTGTCAAGGCAAAAGATGAAAGATGAGTTTATAGCTCAATACATTAGCAATGATGAACAGGGTGACATCAAAGAAATCTACCCAACTTCTACTCGGCAGTATTGGAAGGAAAAAGCACCTGCTGCATCCTCAGACCCTGGAAAGATTGAAATAGTGTCAGATACAACTATCAATGATATTCGACAGCTGGAGGTTAAAATATTTCCTGGCAAGGGCGTTACCTCTTTTGAATTGCTAATACCTGAGGGTTTTATAAGGCAGGTAGACAATCGGGAAGTTACTGCTAATGATGTCTATTATCTTAATTATTTTGGTCCGCAATCCAATGGCTGCTCTGTGATTATTGAAACCAGTAAAAAAGAATTGATCGCCACATTTATTGAATCTAAAATGGGTATCGATAGTAACTTGTTTATTCATAAGCTACCTGAAGATTACATCTTTGCACCAGGTCAAATGAGTAACAATATGTTAATCAAACAAACCATTGCACTGTAGATGACCAAATATATAATACTGCTCAGAGGTGTAAATGTTAGCGGGTCTAACCTCATAAAAATGGCTGAACTAAAAGCGGCCATTGAGAACTCTAAACATTTTGCCAATGTACAAACGTACATTCAGAGTGGTAATATTTTAGTTTCGAGTGCCTTAACTTCAAAACAAGTTGAAAAAGAAATTCATGCTATTATTAACACTCAATTTGATTTTGATGTACCAGTACTGGCTTTAGAAAAACAGCAATTAATTGATGTATTAAATAATAATCCGTTTGACAAGGAGGATGAAAAAAAGCAGTACTTTATGTTTCTTTATTCAGAACCAGCAGTGGAAATAAATGCAGCTATTAATGCTGCCAATTATCCCAACGAGGAATTTCTATTAGGTAACAAAGTAATATACCTGCATTTTACATTAGGTGCAGGCAAAGCCAAACTGAATAATAACATATTTGAAAAAAAACTGAAGGTAATAGCAACTACACGTAATAGAAATACCGTTAAAAAGCTCATTGAGTTATCAAATGCATAAACTATGGAATTAGAAACTTTACGATTTCCGGTAGGGAAATATCATTTTCCTGAAAAGGTGGGTCTTGATCAAAGAGAAGAATGGATTAATGAGATTACTTTATTCCCTAGTAAATTGGAAGATGCAGTTAAAAATCTCAGTGATGAACAATTATATTGGCGTTATCGTCCTGAAGGTTGGACCATTAAACAAGTCGTTCATCATTGTGCTGATAGTCACATAAATGCATTCTTAAGATTCAAATTAGCCCTTACTGAAGATAATCCTACCATAAAGCCTTACAAAGAGGGCCTTTGGGCTAACCTTGATGATAATCAAAATGATATTGATGATTCCATAATGATACTAAAAGGTCTCCATAAAAAGTGGGCTGCATTACTTAATGCGCTTTCTGAAAGTGACTTACAACGGACCTATATTCACCCAGAACATGGACGAACATTCAACCTCGAGTTTACCATTGGCATGTATGCCTGGCACAGCCGACACCATTATGCGCACGTACTGCAAGCCATAGCTCATAAAGGGGAGTTTAATTAATAAGTTTTAGACGAGATTCATGGGCACTACCAGACGGATTGGGTTAATACTACTGCTGATATTTTTATTACCAGCCATATTTTTCTCTGCCTATGAAATAGCAACGCTCAATAGAGATGAGGCTGCCATTAATGAGATTTACGACAAACAGCTTGAAGCTATTCTATTTTCCGCAAACCAATATTCTGATGACATTCTAAATAATTGGATTTCGAAGGTCGAAAATGGCTTAGTGTTAAATAAAGAATCAGATGGTAAGAAAGCTGCTATTGATCTGATGTCACTAAATGAGTCAATAGTCGCGATATTGACTTATGATACGCTCAATTCGAATGTTTCATGGCTAAATTATCGTAGCGAGGATAGTACCGAATTGACAGGTGTGGCAGAAACCATTCAAGGTCAACATCTTAAATTAAAGCAGTTAATTTCTTTCGGAAAAAGTGGTTTTCAGAAGGTTGAAGCAGTAGATCTGAATTCATCTGAAAATTATATCGCGCTACTTTTTAAACCTAAAATAGATATCCCTGAAGAATTACTGGCTGGCATAGTGGTAAACCCTTCCTACTTTATTGAAGATATTATGGGGCCTAAGCTACAGCAGATAGCCCAAGATAGATTCGCCATTTCCGCTGGACAAACCTCCACAAGTACAACCATTTACAGCACTTATGATTCTGCCAATCAGGATATATCAGCAGAGGTTATGGTTAAGGACCTGTGGTTACTTCCAGACTATTATTTAGGCATTGGAACAAAGGGCACTTCTATAGAAACCATTATAAAAGAAAGAACCCAGACTAATTTACTCTTGATTTTAACCCTTGATTTAATATTGATCCTTGGCGTAGTATTGGTGTTTAGAAATGTAAAAAAGGAAGTACAGCTAGCACAGAACAAATCAGAATTCATCTCCAATGTATCTCACGAAATAAGAACCCCATTAGCGTTAATCAGCATGTTTGCCGAAACCCTAGAAATGGGTCGAGTGCCTACTGAAGAAAAGAAAAAAGAGTACTATTCTATTATCAGCAAAGAGACGCAAAGGCTAACCAACATAGTAAATAAAATATTGAACTTTAGTCAAATGGATGCCAGTAAAAAGGAACTGTCGTTCAAAAAAATCGATCTTACTCATCTTATAAAAGAGGTTTTATCTACCTATGAATTTCATTTACAACAGCAAGGGTTTGTTGTTAAGACAGAAATGGATGAGTCCGTAATGGTCAATGGCGATAAGGAAACATTGATGGAAGTAATTATTAACCTCATTGATAATGCTATCAAATACAGCGATTCTCGAAAGGAAATTGCCATTGAAGTTCGCCAGCGAAAAGCTAACGTTATCCTGACCATAACAGATCATGGTATTGGCATACCTAAAAATATTCAAAAACAGATTTTTGAAAAATTCTACAGAGCCCCTTCTGGTGATCTTGCCAAGAAACAAGGTACGGGGCTTGGTCTTGCTTTAGTGAAACAAATTATTGACTTGCATCGTGGAAGGATAGATGTGCAAAGTGAAGAAGGGAAAGGCGCTACATTTATTATTCAATTACCAGTATCTTAAACTATTATGGCAAACATATTAATCATAGATGATG
>CAYGNU010000012.1:23944-24269 GCA_964351175.1 uncultured Roseivirgaceae bacterium
ATAACAGAAAACAATGGCTAACATTTTAATTGTAGAAGATGAGCCTGCCATGCAATTGGGCTTAAAAGACAATTTGCAGTTTGAAGGGTATACTGTCTCTATAGCTTCAGATGGTCAGTCAGGTCTTGATGAGATTTTAACCAATAATTATGATCTGGTTTTGCTAGATGTAATGCTTCCCAACATGTCAGGATTTGATGTTTGCAAGAATGCCCGATCTAAGGGAATAAATACTCCAATCATTTTATTAACGGCTAGAGGCGAAGAAATTGACAAGGTTTTGGGGCTAGAACTTGGTGCTGATGATTATATGACAAAACCCTTC
>CAYGNU010000013.1:0-23871 GCA_964351175.1 uncultured Roseivirgaceae bacterium
GGCATATCCAGCATGCACATCTTCATTATAGATGAACTTATTACTAAAGTTTAGCCCCTCAAATATCTGTTCAATTGGAACAAAATTTCCTTCTTCATTAATTTCAAGCACATTGTAGTCACTCGCAATTTCTCGTAAAGTTCCTCTATAACCAGCCTCAAATTTTTTACCATCAGCCATGGGATAGACGTAATCTATTTGAGCTAATATATTCTTATCATTCTGCAAATTAATTGATCTCTGATATTCGTCTAATGCTTCATTCAATTCTAAATCAGCTTGCTTTATAGCAGAATCTTCCGTCTCATCAGAATTTCTATATTGAAATTGTGCAGATAACTCATGCCCTTCACCTTCAAAGGTTCTAGTATAATTTAGTTGATATTCGTAGTTATCATCCTTTTCCTTTTCAAAATCTTCTCGGAGTGTATTACCTATAATATTCAAATTCTCATCTCTATCCGTATACTGAAGATTCGTAGTATTTTCTTCATCTGAGATTCTTACAACTGCGGATGCAGTAATTATATTTTTTTCATTTAAATAAAAATCGGCCCCAAATCTGACGTTATGAGAAATACCAGAACGTACTCTATCATTATTAATGTATGTGAATGTGGTAGTATCATTAAAAACAGATTTCCTGTCTGTATAACCGCCTCCTGGGTTTTCTCTATAATTTATTCCATAACTACCGAATAAATTAAACGACCCCGATCTATAATTAGCATTTCCTGTAAAACCGTAGTTGGCAGGTAATCCTAGGTTTGTGGTAAATGCTCCATTAAAACCATTATCCTGTTTCTTTTTCAGTATGATATTGATAATACCAGCGGATCCTTCTGCATCATATCTCGCTGAAGGGTTAGTAATAACTTCAATCCTTTCCACTAGGTCTCCTTGCAATTGACGCAAGCCATCTTGATTATTAATTCCTACTAAACCAGATGGTTTACCATTGACCAATATTCTTACATTCTGGCTGCCTCTAAGACTTACATTACCTTCTACATCTACTGCTACAGAGGGTAGCTGCTCCAAAATATCAGATGCATTAGCACCTATATTATTCAAATTCTCTCCTACATTAAATACTCTTTTATCAAGCTCAAGTTGCATCTGATCTTTCGCTCCTGTCACGACCACCTCTTGCAAGGTCTCTGTATCAGAATTTAATATCACTTTACCAATATCTACCAGTTTGTTGTCTCTGTTAAGAGAGACGGTTTTATAAACATCAGCATAGGAGATAAATTGAAGTTTTAGAATATATTTTCCTGGCTTAGGCTTCAATGAGAATATTCCATTAGGATCGGTAATTGTACCGTCTATAAGAGAACTATCAGCTGCGTTTAGTAAGCTAATTGTTGCAAACTCAAGAGGTTGGTTTGTCGATCCATCAATTAACTGGCCTTTTATTTCAAAAGAAGATTGTTCTCCACCAGGTCGTTGGGCGAAAATCGGAGATACTAGAATAAATAAAAAAATGATTAAAAGTAACTTTCTGTATTTCATGTCTTTCTAACTAATAGAATCAGCTTTTGTTTGCGAAAAAAATTGTATTCATGTTTAAACAACGATTGTAAAGGTTGGATGCTTTCCAGAAATTAAACTTGCGCTTGGAACGGTTTTAATTAAAAGTTTTTGTGAAAGGCATAATAAAAGGGACAGTCGGTCCCTTTCTAATTTGGTATCATCTGGTTTTAAAAATCTGGATGGCTAGGGGCATTACCTAAAATATTTTCAATTTTTTGCATTATTTCTTCTGTCATTAATCCAATTACATCAATTGATTTAAGATTTTCTACCAGTTGATTATTCTTGGAGGCACCAAGAATTACTGTACTAACATTATCATTTTTTAGGCACCAAGCTATGGCAAGTTGAGGCATTGAAACTCCTAATTCATTGGCTAATTCACCTAACTGTTTTACTTTCTTTAAATTCTCCTCTACTATTAACCTATCCTTTAGCCACCCCATACCTTCTATGCCTAGTCTGGTATCATTTGGGATACCATCATTATACTTGCCCGATAGAATACCCGAGGCCAATGGTGACCAGATTGTAGTGCCAAGACCAACAGTTTTATAAACTTGTGCGAATTCAACTTCCACTTTATCTCTCACAAACATGTTATACTGAGGTTGCTCCGTGGTGGGGCCAATTAAATTATACTGCTTGGCAACCATATGTGCCTCCATAATCTCCTGAGCGCTCCATTCAGAAGTTCCCCAATACAATATTTTTCCTTGCAAAATCAAATTATGCATGGCCCAAACTGTTTCTTCAATTGGAGTAGCCTTATCTGGTCTGTGACAAAAGTACAAATCCAAATAATCGACTTTTAATCTTTTTAGCGCCTGATGACACGCTTCTACAACATGCTTTCTACTTAACCCTTTTTGCGTAGGCATAAGGTTTCCAGTTCCGCCATCAGCACCAAAAAAAACTTTGCTCGAAACAATATAGCTATCTCTTGACCATCCCATCTTATGGAGAACATTGCCCATCACCTCTTCAGATTTTCCACCCGCATAAGCCTCGGCATTGTCAAAAAAATTAATTCCGCCATCATAAGCGGTTTTCATCAACTCCTCGGCAGTATTGTCTCCTATTTGTTTTCCAAAGGTCAACCAAGACCCAAAAGATAATTTACTTATTTGTAATCCTGATTTACCTAATCTCTTATATTCCATTATTCTATTCTTTAGATTTTGATCGTTGATGCCTGCACTTTTCGCTGCAGTATTTTATATCATCCCAAGTTGCTCTCCACTTTTTACGCCACACAAAAGGTCTATTGCAGACCAAACATATTTTTGATGGCAAGTGTTCTTTACGGTGCAAAGTAATAGGTTAGTAATAAATAAAATGAGTTAAAATTAATTGGTATTACATATCACTATCTTCTCCATATTCTAGTACTATAACTTTGGCATTACCTAGTTCAGAAAAAGTAACAATGTAAAGGTTGTCATAATCAGATTCATCAAGAGATTTATACTTGTCTTCTTTTAATATTTGATTGATTAGCGCTGGTGTGGTATTAGAATGTCCTGAAAATACTAGCGTCTTACCTTTAGCGTTAGCTATCATTTCAATCACTTCCTCCATTTTAAATGGATTATAATCTTCAATTTTTATTTTTTTTGCCGCTGCTAAAGGTTCTACAGTCTGCATTGTTCTTTTGAAAGGCGTAGAATAAATACCATCTATTGGCTGGTCTTGCAGAACTCGAACTAGTTCCTTGGCCCTTTTCATTCCTCTTTTTGTTAAATCAGGATCTCCAGCTTCATCAATGCCTTTTTCAGCATGTCTTACTAATATCACCGTAGTCAGCTCTGATTGCGCCATTACACTTGTTGTAAATAAAAGCAGCGAAAACAATATTATTAATTTATTCATTAGTTTAAAGTTTAGATTCAAATATACAATTTCATAAGATGCATTATAATCTGTATTTCTAAGTTCATCACCTTTCAATTATAATGCTAACTTTGATAAACCAACTAAACAAAATTTATGAGAAAAGGTCTTTTTATAATATTAGTGGTCTTTTTGGCTTTAAAATCTCATGCATATCAAAATTTAGATAGTCTAGAAAATGCATTAACAACTGCTCAAGGGAAAAACCGAGTGGATGTATTAAACAAACTTTACATTGTATATAATCGATTAAATCCAACAAAAGCACTGGAGCAATCAATTCTAGCACTTGAACTGGCTAATGAAATCTCCTACCCAAATGGTAGAGCCGCTGCATTAAACAATATTGGTGTAATCTATAAAAATCAGGGGGTTTATGATGAAGCACTTGAGTATTATATTGAGTCGCTCAGAATAAGCACTGAAATAGATGATAAAAAAGCAAAGGCTTCCACTCTCAATAATATTGGTACCGTGTATTCATTAAAAAAAATATACGATAAGGCGCTTATCTACTTTATTGAATCTTATGATCTATTTAAATCAATTGGTGCCAATTCCAGCCTAATTGATGCTATAAACAATATTGGAAATGCTTACATGGAAATGGGTCGTGAAGATTTGGCGTTAGACTATTACACTGAGGCTATGGCGTTGTCGTCAAAGAAAGGTGTCCTTCTTAATGGCTCCTCTAACTCTTTAAACAATGTAGGTAACGTATATTATTATCGAGGCGACTATTCAAATGCACTCTTATATTATGAAAAAGCCTTAGCACTCGAAACGTCAAGCGGCAACATTTTAGGTCAGGCATTCTCAAAGTCTAATTTAGGAGCTACATATATAGAGCTTAAAGATTATAAAAATGCACAAATTAATCTCGACTCTGCATTAATAGTTGCCTTAGAAATGAATGCCTATCCCCTCTTACAGATTGTATATGAAAATCAGGCTCGACTTTATTATGAATCTAAAGATTACAAAAAGGCTTATGATACAAGAGTACATTATGATCAAGCCAAAGACTTTGTCTTTAATGAAGAAAGTAGCCGAATGATGGCTCAGATGGAAGTAGCTGTGGAACTACAAGAAAAAGAGAAAGAATTGCAACGATTAAGAAAAGATCAGCAGATTCAATCTTTACAAATTGAGAACAGCAGAATAGTTATTATTCTTGGAGTAATGGGAAGCATGATTCTATTAGGTGCTGGTTTTATTATTATAAAAGTTAGAAAAAAGGTCGTTACATAAACGAATAATGAAAAGAATATTTCGTTTTAAAGATTTATAAATTAAATTTGAAAAGTTTATAACCATTAACTGTTTTAGCAATGCAACAATATATCGGAGATGGCGCTAGCTTATTTATAACAATTGTAGCCTGTATTATTGGATTTTTAGCTGCCGTAGGCAAGCTAGACCAGATGAAAACTAAAAAAGAAGAACCCAAAGAAGACTAATTTTAGCACTTCTTAACTATTATATAATAAAATAGGCCATCAACTAGATAGTTGATGGCCTATTTTTTTTATACTAGAATACCTAAACAAGCGTATGACTAATCTGTTATTTTCAAAAACAGATTATAATCCTTTAAACGTTTTAAAACTCCGTTTAAAGCAAATGATCTCTTCAAATAATTAATATAATTTACTTTCGCACACTTTAAACCAAATACAAATATTTATGAAATTCGGTAAATCAATTTTATCTCTTGCCTTGGTTGCTTCCTTGTTTATTCAAGCCTGTCAACCAACCACGAAGGAAGATGAATCTAAAGCTAAATTGTCTGTTGAATATGAAAAATACACATTGCCCAACGGGCTTGATGTAATTCTTCATGAAGATAAGTCTGACCCTATCGTTGCCGTAGCCATTCAGGTTCATGTAGGTTCTAATAGAGAAAAGCCAGGAAGAACGGGGTTCGCTCATTTCTTTGAACACATGCTATTCCAGAAATCAGAAAATGTAGAAGATGGAGCCTTCTTTAAAAATATAACTGATTTAGGTGGAACATTTAACGGAGGAACCGGGACTGATGGAACGGTTTATTTCGAAGTAGTACCCAATGACGCAACCGAAAGAGTGTTATGGATGGAAGCTGATAGAATGGGGTTTTTCATTAATGCAGTCACCGAGGCTGACTTGGAAGGAGAAAAACCTGTTGTTCAAAATGAAAAAAGACAACGTGTAGATAACGTGCCTTACGGTCACAGAAACTATGTGATCAAGAAAGCATTATACCCTGAAGGCCACCCTTATAACTGGGAAGTAATTGGAGAACTTGATGATCTTGCTGCCGCTACTTTGGATGATGTAAAGGACTTTTATACCGAGTGGTATGGCCCTAATAATGCTACGTTAGTTGTAGCTGGGGATTTTGACAAAGAAGAAATTAAAGGTTGGATAGAGAAATATTTTGGTGAAATACCTTCGAGAGGTACTGACACTGCTATGGATCCTCAACCGGTTAGCTTAAGTAAATCAAAAATGTTCTTCCATGAAGATGATTATGCGAAAGTACCGGATCTACGAATGGTATTTCCTACTGTTGAGCAGTATAGCGAAGATGCTTATGCTTTAGCCGCGCTGGGCGAAATTCTAACTGTAGGAAAACGTGCTGCTCTTTATAAGAAACTAGTAGAAGAAACAGAGTACGCTCAAAGCGTATTTGCCTATAATCGTGCTAGCGAACTTGCTGGCGAATTCAATATTGGTGTAAGAGCTAAAGACGGAATTGATCTTGATTCTGTTTATGCTGCTATTAATGATGCGCTTGAAACTTTTGAAAAAGAAGGGTTTTCAGATAAAGACTTACAAAGAATTAAAGCTAGTCAAGAAACTGATTTCTATAATGGAATTTCTAGCTTATTAGGAAAAGCTTTCCAACTAAGTAATTATAATGAATACGCTGGTACTCCTGAATATATAACCACTGATATAGACAAAATATTAGCTGTGACTAAGGAAGACGTTATGAATGCTTACATTAAGTATATTAAAGGTAAGCCTTTTATAATGACAAGTTTTGTACCAAAAGAGCAACTGGAATTAGCAGTTGAAGGCTCTGAAAAGGCAGTAGTGAAAATTGAAGAAGTAGTGCCTAATGAAGGTCAACAGGAGGTAGCTGAAGCTACTAGCGAAATGATTAAAACTGTCAGTAAAATTGATCGTTCTATTGAACCTTCCTTAGGTGCGGCACCATTAGTAACTCCTCCAACTATATATGAAGCATCTTTGAGCAATGGCATGAAAGTATATGGAATTCAATCGGATGAATTACCATTGGTCAATTTTAGTATAAGAATCAGAGGTGGCCAGTTAATGGACAATCCTGAATTACCAGGGGTTGCCAATCTAATGACTGATATTATGCAAGAAGGTACTGCTAACAAGACCCCTGAAGAACTTGAAGATGCAATAGGACAAATAGGTGCTAATATTTCGATGTACACTACCAGTGAGCATATAACTATTTCTGCCAACTGTCTTTCAAGATATTTTGATGAAACTGTTGCATTAGTTGAAGAAATGCTTCTCGAGCCAAGATGGGATGAAGCTGAATTTGATAGAATTAAGAAAAATCAATTAAACAGCATAAAGCAAAGAAGTGCTAACGCTAACATAATAGCTTCCCAAATCACTAATAAATTGATGTATGGCGATGATCATATTTTGTCCAAAGCTATCAGTGGAACCCTAGAGTCGGTAGAAAAAATTACTATCGATGATTTGAAAAGCTTCTATGACAAAAATTACTCACCAAACTTAACGGCTTTCCATATTGCCGGTAATGTTAAGCAAGAAGCCGTTACTTCTGCATTAGCAAATATTGAAAGTAAGTGGGCAAATAAAAATGCGACTATACCAGTTTATCCTATAAAGGAAGCATCTGAAGAAGATAATATCTACTTCGCCAATTTCAATGACGCAAAACAATCAGTTATTCAAGTTCAACGAATGGCCGTACCAAGAAATGATCCTGATTACTTCCCATTAACAATTGCTAACTATGGATTAGGTGGTAACTCAGGAGCTAAATTGTTTCAGGTATTGAGAGAGGAAAAAGGTTATACATATGGTGCATATTCCTACTTAGGATCAAGTACTGTAGCGGCTCCTTTTACTGCCACTGCAAGTGTGAAATCTAACGTAACACCTGAGTCAATTCAGGCTTTTAAAGATGTTATGGAAAACTACAAAACTGAGTATAGCATTGAAGATTTAGATAAAGCCAGAAACGCAATCATAAAAAAAGAAGCGCGTGATTATGAAACTTTAAATCAGAAATTGGGCATTCTTCAGAATATTTCTACCTACGATCTTCCAAAAGACTATATCCGAAAGAATCAGGAAGAGTTAAAGAAGTATACTGTAGAAGACATGAAAGCTATCATGGACAAATATATCCAGACAGATAAAATGTCATATATAATTGTTGGAGATGCTAAGACACAATTAGAAGGTGTAGAAGCATTGAATATAGCTCCTGTAATTAAAGTAGATGAGGACGGAAATGAGATCGATAAAAAAATAAAGTCGAACTAGAAGTTGAGATTATTTATCAAAAAATGCCATCCACTAGCTAGTGGATGGCATTTTTTGATTAAGCCTTTTTTGATATTACAGTCCAAGTATATCTACTCCCTGCTCAAATACTACATCCACAGGAATGCCTGCTTGAGATAGTTTGTATAGATCCTTTGTAAGCTCCTCCCCAATTTTGGCTTTTTCATCTACTAAAGCCTTCACCCCTGCATAATCGCCATCACCTTGAAGGTTTAATATCTTTTCAGATAGCGAGTTCATAGCGTCATTCATTTTATCATAATTGATGCTGTATAAACCAGTTTCAGAATCCTTTGTAAACGCATCCATTTCCTGAAAAAAGTTAAAACGAATCATATTAGCCTTACCATGAGCACTACTTGCACCAAACCTTACTGAACGAAAGATACCTGCCATAAAAGTAGTGTAATACTCTTTTATGTCTCCTTCTATCTCTCCTTTCTCAATTAATTTGGTGATCATATATAATCCAAGCACATCGGCCTTGCCCTCTTCTAAAGCTGAGGAGAACTCCTTCAAGGCCTCACGAACAGTGCCCTTACCATTAATGGTGTTTTTAATACCCAATCCATGAGCGACTTCATGAAACATCGTGTTAGCAAAAAAAGCATCAAATGTGATGTAATTCCTTTGCGACCCCTCAATAAGGACATCAGCAATAGGCAGCATTATCTTATCAAACTTTGCTCTCATTGCATTCTTTAGCTGAGATCTTCTAGTACCTTTCTCCAATTGAACTTTCTCGTCATTAGGTAAATTCACAGCAATTGTCTTACTTCCGGCATTGCAATCACCAGCGTAATAAACAACATCAAAGGCCGCCAATTGAGAATCTGAACCAGGTGACTCTGCCTTATATTCATCTGCTACTGGCAGACCTCTCTGAAGCTCAGGTAATAGTGCGGCATACTTAGATAAACGTTCGCTCCATTCCATATCCTTAATCAACACATAAGCTTCGTGAGCTGTCTTGTATGCGAAAAGTTGATCCTCATAATTTTCGATAGGCCCAGCAATCAAATCTATTTGATTTGTCTTCATGTCCATCCAAGCTATATCACTCGCATAATAGTCATCGGTTAGTAAGGCCTCTGCTCTTAAGTTGAGATAATTCTTAAGCTCTTCATTATCTGCTAGTGCTGAAGCTTCTTTCATCAAAGTACTTGCTCTTTGAACTTCTTCAGCAAAGTATTCATGATAAGGAATAGCAATTAAGTTGCCTTCATCATCTTTATCAATCATAGTATAAAGTGATGTTTTACCTTCTAGTTCAGCAGCTTCAAATTCCTCCTTGGTCATGTCTTGAGGGTAATAAGTAGCTCCTGCAGGTTTTTCTCCAAATCCATTAATAAAAGGTTTATTACCATCTAACCTATCCCATGGACCGTAATTGATTAGTGCGAATCTTTTGGCCAAAGGGTCGCTAATAGTGTCCAGTAAAGCATTTTTATCCCCGAAAGCCTCTTTCCAAAATAACCCATCCATTATTTTAGCTATTTCAATAAGCTTAGGGATTATTAGCCTTTGGTTCTCTGAAAGCTTAGAAATGTCAGTAGTGAGTTTTACTGTTGTGTACTTTTCATTTAGCGCTTCATACTTACCTTTTTCTTCAACTTGAGATTTTTCTTCCGCTTTTTTTGTTTCACAAGCAGTAAAAATGATAAGCCCACTTAGAATAGTGAGTTTTATTGATTTTGATAACATGTCTGTTGATTTTTGGTTACAGGTTGAAAATTAACCAAAAAAATCAATTTACTCTTCCAATTTCCTGCCCCTTCCAGTAATTGAGGAAACACTGAAAAACCCTAAGACTTTCCTATTTACATCTGGATTTTGATCAATAATATTAGTACTTACGTTTTCAAATGGTTCAGCAAAAACCTCATCAAATCCACCATTGCGTTGAGTTTGGATTTGAACTTCTTGTAAAAAGTAAAATGCCTCATTGGTTATTGAATGTATTTCTACATATAAAGAATCTCCAATATTATACGGTTCAATACCATCTAAATCATCATTTAAGGGAGTTACAGCATCTTGAATAGGTTGTATAAATACAACACCATCTATATTGCCACCAGCATTAAAACCAGCATCATAGGCAATATTGATATCGAATGGATTATTTAATAATGCGGCATTTTTATAAGATTTAATCCAATAAGTGTCACCACTTCCTTTTAGATCAGTGGCCACGAATTCAGCATAGTATCCTTCCGGCTGAAATACGCTCTGCTCCTCTTTAAAAGTAAACTTAATCGAATCTACTTTGGGCACTCTATTGAGTCTTGATGTAGCAGTGTACGTATGCCCGTCAAGATTGATCTCCAAATTATACGTGGTTCCAAAATCTTCAATTGTAAAATTGGAAGCGGAAGGGTTCCAAACATAATCACCATTAAAAGTATCTCTAAATTCAAAAACACCTCCTTTTGAATCAGTTATTATTACTTCTGCTCCAGGTATCCCGATAGGCTCATTATTGTCATAATAGCCTTGAGTCGATGAAATTTTAATAGTTTGAGTCTCTCTTTTATCATTTATCCATGCATCAATGACTATTGCTGGTGGAGCATCATCAATATCAACTTCGATTATATCTTCACAACTGATTAATAATCCGAAAAATATGAATAATATGACTCCTCTTTTCATCATCAAAAAACAAAATTATATGAAATAGCTGGTACAGGTGCTCCAATAATGGCAAATTGACTTGCTACTGTATTTACATTATTCCCAAAGTTCACTCTACCTTCTGCCTGAGAGAAGAATATTGAAAATGGGTTTTTTCTGGCATAAACATTATAAACTGAGAAAACTAGGTAGTCATCAACTCGCCTTTTTTTACCCGGTTTTCCAGGAAACCATTTAACACCAATATCTAACCTATGAGTTGCTGGAATCCTAATATCATTTCTATTATCATAATAGTTATATGGAATTAGAATACCTTGAATTGTATATCTAGAAGTTGGTGCAGTCACTGGTGTGCCTGAAATGTAAGTGAAGTTAGCCGATAAAGAAGTTCGTTTTGTCAAAGTATACTCACCAAATACTTTCAAATTATGTGTTTGGTCGAATCTAGTCGGATACCAATTGTTACTATTAATTCCTTCAGTTTTCAATTCCGTTCTTCCTAATGTATAGCTAATCCATCCATTCAAATTTCCAGCGTTCTTCTTTACACTAAACTCAAGGCCATAAGCTCTTCCATCACCACTAATAAGGTCTCCTTCAAGAAATTCGTTAATGAAAATATCAGCTCCATTAACATAATCGACCTGGTTTCTATTATCTCGATAATAGCCTTCTATACTAGTTTCAAAACTATTGCCTCCTCCAAAATTTCTAAAATATCCCAGCGCATATTGATCACCAATTTGAGGCTCAATATTATTTGTACTCGGTGTCCACAAGTCGATTGGCGTGGGAGCTGCTGTGTTAGAAACCAGATGAATATATTGTGCTGTTCTTGTGTAGCTGGCCTTGATAGATCCAACTCCTACCTTATATCTAATAGAGGCTCTTGGTTCCCAATTATAGTAGGTCTGAATTGATTCTCTATTATCAACTTGTGAAGCACCAACCAATTCCTTACGCTCCCCTGGTGCTGTAGGTGAAAATTCATACTTGTTGCCAGGACCTAAATAGCTAAATGTTGAGAACCTAACTCCATACCTCAAGGTGATTCTATCATTTAGTTTTTGCGTATTGTCTATATAAACTGCACTTTCAAGACCAAATTTATTATCGAGGCTTATGTCACTAATTTGCCCGTCAGAAACTCCAATAGCCTCCGCAGGTCTAAACTTGTAATAGGTAGCTTCTCCACCAATTAGAAGTTCGTTATTAGTGTTTAGAAAATAATTAAAATATGGTTTGAATGAATAAGTAACAATTCTAGAATTCCAATCGAATTTATCTAAATCATTTTCACCGAAGCTAAATCCATAGTCAAATGAGCTAACTATAAAGGCGAAATTTGAGAATAGGCGGTCATTAAAAAGATGATTCCATCTTAAAGTTCCTGTTACATTGCCCCAATCAAACCCTTGTCTCTCATCAAATTTAAAGACGTCACGACCGAAGTACCCTGACAAATAGAGCTTGTTATTTTCATTAAAGTCATAATTCACTTTGGTAGTAAGATCATAAAAAAACAACGTGGCATCATTGGTAAATGGTTTCGCCAGGATATCTATGTATGATCTTCTTCCTGCAACAAAAAATGATGACTTATTTTTCTTTAGAGGACCCTGAACTGCCAGGCGACTAAAAACAGTGCCTATTCCGCCTGATATGCTTCGCTCTTTGGAGTTTCCTTCCTTCATTCTTACATCAAGAATAGAAGAAAGTCTACCGCCATAATTTGCAGGGATGCCCCCCTTGATAAGCTTTATATCCTTAACAGCATCAGGATTGAATACAGAAAAGAATCCAAAAAGATGTGAGGAATTATAAACTGGAGCATCATCTAACAATACCAAATTTTGACCTACACTACCACCGCGAACATTGAAACCTGAAGAACCCTCTCCTACAGAGCTAACACCTGGCAACAATTGAATGCTTTTGATAACGTCTACTTCACCAAGAAAGGCTGGTATTTTTTCGATGGTTTTAATATCCAACTTCTCAACGCTCATTTCCACATCAGAGACATTGGCATCAAGGGCCTCGCTTGTTATTACAATTTCATCTAGCTGTTTACTTTCGGTAACTAATTCAACATCTAACCTTTGAGCTTCAGACAGATCTATGGTCTTTACCTGAGTTAAAAAACTGATATATCTATATTGAATTGTATAGGTACCAGGAGGTAAAGTGATCGAATAAAACCCATAAATATTGGTAGAAGTACCTGTTTTGAGCTCTTCTACATAAACCGTAGCCCCAATCAGCGCCTCCCCATCAGATTCATTTTTAATATAGCCATTCAAGGTAACTTTCTCTTGTGCAGAAAGAACTGAAACACTTAAAACAGAAAATATGATTAATAAAATTAACCCTTTGCCTTGAATCATTTTGTAAAGCTATAATGTCAACATTAGGTAAGACAGTCAAGAATCAAAAATGTTCAAATTACATTTTACTATTCTTCAATTTTTATTGTCTCTGACACCACAGAACTTGTCTGAAAAAAGCCCAATGCTCCACCTTTTACATTTGTTCTTGGATTTACAGGAGGAGAGCCAAACATACCTCCATCGTTTTGCAGCAGATTAATAAGATCATTGTAGTATATAAATCCAGCATTAGAAATACTGTACATCTCAACTTTACCAATATCTCCAACCTTATAAAATGAGGCTGTAGGTATACCATTGATCTCTTCGGCCAATAAATCATCATTACTAAAATAGATATCAGTGGGACTGTCTAAAACCAGTGTATCATTTCTATAAAACTTGAATAAATAAAAATCCTCTGTTTCCTGTGGTTCCTTAGCATAAAATAATATCTCATAGAAGTAATTTTCCTTTTCTGGATCATCAAACTCGTCCTCATTTATAATAACCTCTAATGAGTCGATAGCAGTAACCGGATAAAGATTATCCTCAGCAGAATAATTAGCTCCATCAACCGAAACATTTAGGGTGTATTTTTTCCCTGACTCCCCTGAAAAAGGATTTGTTGAAAAGTAAATTCCAACATTTTCTTCCTTATCTGTTGGGTTATGAACATAGTCAAAAGTAGTAGTGCCGTCAGAAACTGAAACAATGGCGTTTGTAACTCCTTTAGAGGTTCCATCACTGTAAAAATCAATTGACCTTGACACTTTTACATAATGATTTTTCATCTGGTTGGTAACTGTACCCTCTATGATAACAACAGGTTCGGTATCATTCAAATCTAGCTCCACTACTTCACTACAAGCAGTGAACAACGATATTGAGATTAGGAGTAAAAAATATTTTTTCATTCTTAGAATTTTATATTGTAAGTGATTGAAGGTAGTATTGGGAATAAAGAAATTTTTACTGCTTCTTTCTCATCGCCTAAAACACCATCTTCAATTTCTTTTAATCTGGTATATATAGTAAAAGCATTCTTTCTACTGTAAATATTATAGATGGAAAATACCCAGCTGCTCTGCCATTTTCTGTCTTTGTTCTTTTTAGGAATATAGGTAGCTGATAAATCCAACTTATGAAAATCAGGCAATGCGTAACCGTTACGTTCGGTTATATAATCAACTTGATAATTATCATACTGATATCTGCCTGCAGGTACTGTAATTGGCCTACCAGAAGAGTAAGTAAGATTGGCTCCAAATTGCCATTGTTCGCTTAAATCGTATGTACCAACTAAATTTAGGGAATGCCTTCTATCATAATTAGCTAAAAAGGCTTTGTCATTATTAACCCCTGGCACTTCTCTTTCTGTCTTAGAAAGTGTGTAGCTCACAAAACCTGTAAATTGTCCTTCCTTCTTCTGAGCCATTAACTCCAGACCATAAGACCATGAGTTTCCTTGTCTATACTCTGTGGTCAAATCCTCATTAAAAAACAACTGAGCATTATCGGCAAAGTCGGTGACATTTTGCATGTCTTTGTAATATACTTCGGCAGACAATTCAATACTATTGTCTTTTATGTTTTTGAAATATCCTACCGCCAACTGATCTGCTATTTGTGGTTTTAGGTATGGATTACTCGGGCTCCAGGTATTAAAAGGTATAGGTACTGTACCACTTGAGATTAAGTGTGTATTCTGAACCATTCTGTTATAAGATAATTTAACGGAACTGTTAGCGTTTAATAGGTATCTAGCAGAAAACCTAGGCTCCAAGTTGACATAAGTCTTAATATTTTCAAATGCACCATATGAGACTGTATCAATCCTAGTAGGATCAATATTGTCTTTAGGGTCAGCATATATAAAAACATCTTGATTGCCAATGTTCTGAAAAACTGATAATCTCAGACCATATCGAAATGTTAGTCTTTCTGATATTTTTTGCTGATTACCAGCATAAAACGCATGATCAAGTGCATACATTTTATCAATGGAACGCTCGGCAAATAATGAACTTTCAGAAGTGGGAGAAATTGTGCCCGGACTAAATTGTCTGTAAGTGACATGATAGCCAAATTCCAACTCATTGCTGGTATTTAAGAAATAATTAAAATCTTGCTTCAGGGTCAATTCATGCAAATTTGATTTCCAATCAAACCCTTGCGCATCGTCTTGCAACCCTAATTTATAATCAAAATGACTCGCAATAATAGATGTATTAGAAAATAAGCGGTCATTAAATAGGTGGTTCCACCTAAATGTTCCTGTGGTATTACCCCAATCAAAACCGAATACATCTTCAAAACTAAAAACGTCTCGTCCCAGATAGAGCGCAAGAAAAAATCTATTATTGTTGTTATGCTTCCAGTTAGCCTTTGCATTTACGTCATAGAAGTGAACCAAATTATCCTGATTTGCTGCTTTCAAGAAAACATCAACATACGAACGTCTACCTGAAATAATAAAGGAGCTTTTGTCTTTCCTTATTGGGCCTTCGAGCATGAACCTACTTGCTAATAGACCCATTCCAGCAGAGCCTCCTAACTTTTTATTGTTTCCGTCTTTGGTACGAACCTCTAAAATAGAAGACAATCTACCTCCATACCTTGATGGGATACCACCTCGATACAGCTCAGAATCTTTAATAACATCTGCATTGAAAACTGAAAATAGACCAAACAAATGTGATGGATCATAAATTGGTGCCTCATCAATTAGTATCAGGTTTTGATCGGCACTTCCTCCTCTTACAAAAAAGCTAGAAGTACCTTCCCCAGCACTAATTACTCCCGGAAGCAATTGGATAGTTTTTATGATATCAGGTTCACCAAATAACGCTGGCAACTTCTTTATTTGTTTGATATCCAACTCATTTTTACTCATCTTGATATCGCTGACATTAGCATCAATAGCTTCATCAGTAATAACTAACTCATCCATTTGCCGAGCTTCAACAGGAAGTTCTATATTGAACTCAATATTTTCGTTAAGATCAAAAACCTGCTCCACCGTCTGATAACCTATATAGGAGAATTGGAAAGTATAAGTGCCTGCAGGTATGCTTATCGCATAAAATCCATACACATTGGTCACTGTTCCTGACCCTAATACTTTAACTAAAACTGTTGCCCCAATTAGCTCTTCGCCATTTTCAGCGTCTTTAACATAACCATTGACCGTATGGCGGATCTGCGCTGTAGATTGATTGGAAATAAAAAAAATCATAGCTAATAATGCTATGAGAGAAGTGTTTTTCATGAGTGTTGTTTTGGTTTTTTTACTTGTTAAATGACACTAAGACTTTTCATTTTTTAAAAAGCTGCCTGATACGAAATAAAAGTTCAAGGTAGGATTATCATTTTAACGTTGAGAAGAATTTAATTATTTTGAGTTCTGATATGTTTTAATTCAAGATTAAAACAAAACTATGGAGTCTTCACGAAAAAAATTAGAAATGGTTTCTCAAATCAGTAAAATTACATTGAATGGCGATTTTCCATTACCAAAGTGACGTAATCAATGATGAATTATAAGCCCCCAAAATTATATTTCAACCCTCATATAGAGACTATCCTACCAGCACTACTTAGAAGAGTTAAGTTTATGCCTTATGTAAGAGAGCGCATAACAACTCCTGATGATGATTTTCTGGATTTGGATTGGGCTTTAAAGAATAATGATCGGTTAGTCATAATTTCTCATGGCCTTGAGGGTAATAGTCATAAACCCTATATACGAGGAATGGCCAAGGCATTTTATGAAAACAATTATGATATACTGGCATGGAACTACCGAGGATGCAGCGGTGAAATCAACAAACAAGTTCGTTTTTACCATAGTGGAGCAACGGATGACTTGGATCTAGTGATCCAACATGCAATCAATAAAGGATATAAGCATATTGATTTAATCGGATTCAGCCTGGGTGGAAATATGACACTTAAATTTCTTGGAGAAAAGAAAAGTGAAATCTACCCAGAAGTGAAAAAAGGCATTGCCTTCTCAGTCCCTTTAAACCTTCATTCTAGTTGTATTAAAATATCTGAACCAGATAACATCATCTATTCAAAGAGATTTCTTACAAACCTTAAGAAAAAGGTAATTCAAAAAGCAAAGGTTATGCCTAATCAAATCAGTGCTAAAGAAATAGGAAAGATCAAAAATTTAATGGATTTTGATGATGCATATACCGCTCCTATTCATGGATTTAAGAACGCAGTGGACTACTACAAAAAATGTAGCTCACTTTACTTTCTGAAAGATATTAAAGTACCATCTCTTATTATCAACGCTCTCAATGATCCGTTTTTAGCTACTGATTGTTACCCTATCGAAAAGCTTTATGGGCATGACTATGTAACGCTAGAAACGCCAAATTATGGAGGGCACGTTGGTTTTACGGCCTTCAATAAGCAAAGAATGTTTTGGTCAGAGCAGCGAGCATTGGCTTTCCTTCTAAATTGATATTAATCTAACTTGTAGGCTTTTTCTTAAAATTCAATTTATAACCTATTCTTATACCAATACTACCGAAAGGACTTTTATCAGCTATTTGCTTATCAGAGGTATTGCCTGACCTATCAATTTCCCTTTCAAAAATAATTTTTTCATCTCCAGTATCTTGGGAGTTGCCATTAACTATTCGTTCAACCAATTCAAGCTCTTTTTGCCAAGGATTTAAAATAATCATCTCTAATCCTATATATACCTTATTGATCTTGTACCCGGCCTCCAACTTTGTGCCGACAGAAAACCTATGAGTTAACTCATCCTTAAAAGATGAACCACCACTGGCAGTGTTGCTGCCTGCCGTTTGTTGTTTATATTCTGTCATTACCTTAGGAGCGCCAACAACAAATCCAAACTCTATATATGGTTTTCCTGTTTTTTTTGACTCAAAGGTTTTAAAAAACGAAGTAGTAAAGTATAAAGCATTTGACTTAGTTGAAAATACAGAAGATCCTCTTCCAAAAGGAGATGAAACATTATCCTTAGATTTTATTTTCCTTCCTGCTAAATAGTTAAATCCAACAGACCATCCAACACTCTCATTAATCATATTTTTCAACTCCAAGCTAAAATTTACCCCAGCTCCATAGCTGCCATAAATTGCTTTAGACGTTCCTGAAGAGGCACCTCCAACATATTTCAAATTATCGCTAACAAATAATGTTCTTGATGCTGATCTAACAGAGTATCCAGTGCCAATTTCTAGAAAGGATTTTTGTGCCCAGATAGTATCAAACATTAATATAAGAGCCATTGATAAAAAGAGTTTTTTCATCGATTATATAAATTTAATTTAGTCCTAATCTCTGTTTTTTTATAATAAAAATTACAAATACAAAATATTTATTTTTACATATTATTGAAACACCTGAGTGTCAAGCACTAATGATGAAATCAAAATTATTAATTTAGCAAAATGGGAGACCGATATACCATTACTGGATCAATTGAAGCACTTAAAGAGAGATTTAATGTAGAAGTTGGTGATTGGTATGAACCAAGATATAATGCTGCCCCAACACAGCTACTTCCTGTAATTACTCAAAACAGCAAAGGTTTATCTATGTTTCACTGGGGTCAGATACCAGGATGGTCAAAAAATAAAACTATTAGTGGTAAACTCATATTTGCTGAGCGTGAAACACTTTTGGAAAAAGCGTCTTCAAAAATAGCCCTACAGTCTAGAAGATGTTTGATACCAGCAGATGGCTATTATGATTGGAAAAAAATCAGTAAAAAAGGAAGAGTAGCTCATAGGTTAACCTTTGGGAACAATGACATTGTTGGGTTTGCTGGTTTGTGGGAGGAGTTCGAAGATGAAAAAGAAGAGATAGCCCATACTTTCAAAATTATCACCACCCCTGCCAATGAGGTTATCGCACCCATGAATCAAAGAATGCCAGCAATAATTGCAACCACAGAAGAGAAAACTTGGCTAGATCAAAATACCACGAATGAGCAGGCATTAGAACTGATCAAAAGCTATCCTTCTAGCGCTACAAGCATGTATAGTGTATCTCCAAAAATTGAGCAAGAGATTGACAATGAGTACCTTATCAAGCCCTTTGCTCCAGCCGATCAGTTTGGTAATTATTCCCTATTCGATTGAAAAGACTTTTATTAATTCTAGCTATCCTTTACAGTACTGCTACTTTCAGTCAGGACAAAATAGACCTGCTGTTTAGAAGTGAGAAAATACTAGCTGAAGGAGATACCACACGAGCCCTTGATGCTTTTAAAGAAATTTTAAGGATATATCCTCAAAGCTTCTCTGCGGCACTTCGTTTGTCAGAAGTTAACTTTTCTAAGAAGGACTATTTTCTTGCCCTGCAGTACTGCAATGTCGCACTAGACATAACAGACAACTTTATTGAAGATCAAGAGCGATCTTTAAACAAGTTGGGGTTTACTATGGAGGAGGCTAAACCTCAAATCAAATTCTTTCAAGATCAGGCATATATGCATCATTTGAAAGGTATGATCAGAATTGAGCAAGAAAGATATTTAGATGCAGAGTTTGAATTTAGAAGATCAATTAGCCTTGATGGTGAGGTTACACAGGTTTACATTGATTTAGCCAAGTTACTGGCCCTTCAAGGAAGGTTTTCTGATGCAAAAAAAGAGTTGAAATATTCAATATCACAGGACAGTACAAGTTCTAAAGCTAAGACCCAGTTGGCAACGCTTCACTATCAACTTGAAGAGATTGATTCTGCCATCTATTATTATGAATTAGTGCGAAATAAAAAACCAAACGACAAATGGCCATATTATTACTTGGGCAGTATTTATGCCTCAGATAAAAATCATCAAAAAGCCATTGAGTATTTTGAAGCCTACTTAAAAATAGATTCTACATCAGAAGAAGTGTTTTATCGTAAAGCGGTAGAGCATATCGAATTGGCGCAGTGGGAATTGGCTCTAGCAGAATGGAACAAAGTTGTGGCTATCAACCCGTCTAATGCCGAAGCATGGAGAAATAGGGGTTTGACTAATTTTCAACTTCTTGCATATGATAGTGCTATTTCAGACTTCAGCATGGCATTAGTGCTGTTGCCAGAGCAAGCTTATACTCAAATAAACAGAGGGTATTCCTACTACCTCATTGGTAGTCCTAAAAAAGCATTGAGCGATATCGATCAAGGTTTAGAGCTAGTGCCTAAATATTATCTTGGATATTACTTTCGAGCACTTGTCTACCGACAGTTGCGCAAGAATAGAAAATCTTGTAATGACCTAAAAACCGCCATATCGTTAGGTATGAAAGATGAAGAAATAGATAAAGACCTTTTATCAAAATGCTATTGACAGCAGTTATATTTTTTTGTTAATTAGATTTCTACGAACTATAATCTACAGTAAGTGTTATCTTTGCAGAATTAAAGAACAGAATGCCCATCACAATGAATTACAAAAACCTCAAGTTTTCCCGCGACACTGAGCATAACTTCATAGGAGTACTAAGAAAGCGTGTCGGTAATTATTTTGAAACTAACAATATTTCAAAATTTGGAAATGCTCATATGGTTTGGAAATCAATCATATTGGTCACCGCCTATTTTTTGCCATATGGACTTATGTTAGCAGGAGTAATCACCAATACATGGTTATTGCTTGCCTGCTGGATGATTATGGGAGTAGCCATGTCAGGTATAGGTTTTTCTATTATGCATGATGCAAATCACGGAGCTTATTCTAAAAATCAAAACGTAAATAAATATTTAGGATACATCATCAATTTGGTAGGTGGCAGTTCTGTTAATTGGAAGCTGCAGCACAATGTGCTCCACCATACTTACACCAATGTAGAAGGTGTAGATGAAGATATTGATCCGGGTATTTTGATGCGTTTATCTCCACATGCTAAGCATTATAAAATGCATAGGATACAGCACATCTATGGCTGGTTTTTATACACGTTAATGACCTTTCTTTGGATTACAACCAAAGACTTCAGACAGTTATTTAGGTATAAGGAAATGGGTTTAACTAAAACTCAGAACATTAACTTTGGATGGCAGTTGGTAAAATTAGCTTTGAGTAAAGTAGTGTATTATACCATTTTCTTGGTGATTCCTTTAATAGTTCTTCCCATAGCATGGTGGCAAACAGTATTGTTCTTCATCATTATGCACATGGTGGCCGGGTTTATCCTCGCTATTGTTTTCCAACCAGCACATGTAATGCCAACTACCCAGTTTCCTATTCCTGACTCTGATGGTAATTTGGAAAATGATTGGGCAATTCATCAGTTATTTACAACAACCAACTTCAGCCCCAACAACTACTTTTTAAATTGGTATGTAGGTGGATTAAATTATCAAGTGGAACATCATTTATTCCCAACCATTTGCCACGTTCACTATAAGAAGATTTCAAAAATTGTGCGTGAAACGGCTGAAGAGTTTGGATTACCTTACCATACTCAACCGACTTTTACTAAAGCACTGTGGCTACATGCAAAAATGTTGAAACAGCTGGGTAAGCCAGATATGGTGGTGGCTTGATAGAAATAAATTTATTAAAAAAGGGAGCACATATTTAGAAATGTGCTCCCTTTTTTATAGGCTTCAAAATCTTAAATACTGACCTTCACCTCTCCATTACCTTCCAAAGTATGCTCTTTGTCAAAAATGAATAAGTTAAGTGATTCTGATGAATCATTGCTAATAATTACATGCTGCTTAGTAGCCTTGATGGTGAGGTTGCGCTCTCTAAACTTAATAGAGAATGCATATCCATCCCACTGGTCTGGTAGGTACGGACTGAAATATAAACGCTCGTCTCTAACCCTCATGCCCGCAAACCCCTTAGCAAAGGCCATCCAGGTGCCTGCCATGGAAGTAGTATGGCAACCATCCTCAGTATCATTATTATAGTCATCAAGATCTAGGCGCGCTGTACGCATGTACATCTCATAGGCCTTTTCCTTTCTTCCTAATTTAGAAGCTAAGATAGCATGTACACAAGGTGACAACGAAGACTCATGAACCGTCATAGGTTCATAAAAATCAAAATTTCTTTCAATAGTGTCATTATCAAATTCATCTTCAAATAAGTAAATCCCTTGGAGTGTATCAGCTTGTTTTATAAAGCAAGATCTCAATATTCTATCCCATGACCACTTTTGATTAATTGGCCTGTCACTTGCTGGTAAATCTTTAGTTTCGATCAATTCCTTATCTAAGAAACCATCTTGTTGAAGGAATATTCCTCTTTCAGCATCAAATCCAAAATACATTTCATCAATGATATGCTGCCATTTTTTTGTTTCACCTTCAAGGTCAAAATTGAGTCTACTTAGCAATGAGGCCAATTTTGCATCTCCTTTGTGCTTAACCAATCCTTCAAGCGTATACTTTAAGGTCCAAACTGCCATTTTACTGGTATACCAGTTATTATTGACATTATTTTCATACTCATTAGGACCAGTCACACCAAGCATTACATATTGCTGCTTGTCTTCAGACCAATTAACACGTTGAGCCCAGAACCGAGATATGGCAATAAGCACTTCCAATCCATATTCTAAAAGGTAATCATGGTCGCCATGATAATTGATATAATCATAGATGGCATAAGCAATAGCACCGTTTCTATGAATTTCTTCAAAGGTAATCTCCCACTCATTATGGCATTCTTCACCATTCATGGTCACCATTGGGTATAGTGCTGCACCATTCGTAAAACCTAATTTTTGGGCATTTTCGATAGCTTTTTGCAAGTGCTTATATCGGTATAATACTAGATTCCTAGCTACTTGTTGATCTGACGTGGCTAGGTAGAAAGCTAAACAATAGGCTTCAGTATCCCAATATGTACTACCACCATATTTCTCACCGGTAAATCCTTTAGGTCCGATATTTAGTCTTTCGTCAGCTCCTGTATAAGTCTGATTCATTTGAAATATATTGAATCGGATTCCCTGCTGGGCAGAAATATCACCATCAATAATAATATCACTCTTTTCCCATTTCTTAGCCCATGCTGCAACGTGCTCCGACAATAACTGATCAAAGCCAGCCTTAGAAGCATCGGCAACTGCATCTGCACAAACTTTAGAAAGTTCTTTCTTATCATGATGCATTGATGAGACATTCGCAGCATATTTATAAATGGTGAAATGCTCGCCCTCTTTAACACTTCCAGATTCAGTAACCTCTACGTATTTCTCTCGATTGGCTGTGGTTCTTCCTAAAGATGCCCAAGCTCCCTCGATATTGAATTGCATTCCTGTAGCTACCCAAAAATCAGTTTTTTTGGTGCTTGCAGTTACATAAGAAAATGAGTCACTTGCTTCTTTATCTTGCTCAACCCAAAATTTTTCATCATAGTTAGAATCAGCATTGATAACATCAAAATCAACATAAGGCGTGACTTTGGCCTCTCCTGAAAAGTTCAATGGCGTTACAGTATATGCGATAGCTCCAATTTTGGTTCTGATCATACTGCAAATTCTGGTAGCACTGACTTCAATAGATTTTCCACTTGGAAGAGTTGCTTTAAAAGAACGCTTTAGCCATCCCTCTTTCATATTTAGCTCTCGCTTAAAATCTGATACTTTGCATTCATGTAAATCCAAAGCTTCCCCTTCAAATTCAATATTGATACCTATCCAATTGGCGGCATTCAATACTTTAGCAAAGTATTCGGGGTATCCATTTTTCCACCAGCCCACGCGGGTTTTATCTGGATAATAAACTCCCGCCACATAATTACCTTGTAGTGTTTCACCGGTATATTTCTCTTCAAAATTGGCGCGCTGGCCAAACATTCCGTTTCCAATACTAAAGATGCTCTCTGATATTTGGTTGAGTTCAGGATCAAATCCTTCCTCTATAA
>CAYGNU010000014.1:0-23688 GCA_964351175.1 uncultured Roseivirgaceae bacterium
TAGGTGCTGAAGGTGGTAATTCGACTTTGAGAGCATCAATTTGAACGCCATTTTTCCAGAAACGGTAACATAAATGATTTCCTGTAGCTAAACCCGTACTGCCTACAAACCCAATTATATCACCTTGACGAATCTTCATGCCGGGCTTAATACCTGACTTGATACCAGACATATGAAGATATTGTGTGGTATAAGTACCATTATGTTTGACCTTCACATAATTACCATTGTATTTTTGGTATCGTGCCTCAAGTACGATTCCATCTCCAACGGATCTTATAGGCGTACCTCTGGGGGCTGCAAAATCAGTTCCCCTATGTGCTTTATATCTTTTTTGAACTGGGTGGTATCTATTGCCTGAATAACGAGAGCTAATTCTAGTAAAATCTAATGGATATTTAAGTAGTGCTTTTCTCAGGCTATTGCCATTCTCGTCAAAGTAATCTATGCCGTCACCTTGGTCATAATGGAAGGCGTAAAAATCATTTCCGAAATGCTCAAAATAAATAGATTTGACTTTTCCACTACCAATTGATTGTCCCTCAACTAGGTGATCTTCATAAATCAATTTGAACTTGTCTCCTTTTTGCAGTCTAAAAAAATCAATTTGCCAGGCGAATACGTCAACAAAGTCATTAGTAAGTTGATGTGATAATCCAAGTTGTTCCATGGTCACTGATAAATTATCATTTATAATACCGGCAACACCTTTTTCTATTATTTGAATCTCTTTCTGCTTCTTCTCAACGCTTATAGAATCTCTTAAATTAAATACCACATACTCAACAGAATTATGTTCATAGATAAAGGCCTTTGCTGTCTTAAGAGAATCTCTGTCACATATCAGGGTATATTTTTTGTTAGCAACAAGTTTGCGTACATCAAAAACCTCTTTAGAAGCCTTGGCTAACTTAAAGATGACTTCATTGCTAACATTATAAGGAAGTAGAATTTCAGCGATATTCTGATTCCTTTTGATTTTGTCTTCAATAACCAACATAGAATCAATGACCATCCCATAGAGCATTTTTGGTTCTACCTTTACAGGTATTGATGAAACAGAATCTTGAGCTTCAGATGTTTTATTAACTTCAACTGAGTGGTTGAAATATGGCAGCGTAAAAAATATGATAGCTGAAATGGCTATCACCAGAATAATGGGAATATTCTTTTTTGACATGATGTTGGTTAGTTTAAAAAATGGCTTTACCCAATTTTGGGGCAAAGAAGTATAATAATTGCTTAATAATAGTGATTAAGTAAGAAAAATGCTAAGATTAGCTACTAAATTAATAGTTTGATGTAACTACTAATGCTTAACTGCCTGATAATATATTAGTTAACAATAATGAAAATAGGAATAATTGGATGTGGATGGCTGGGTTTTCCATTAGGTAGGGAACTAGTTAATGATGGTGTTAATGTCATTGGTTCGACTACAAGAACGGAGAGATTCGAGGCTTTGGATGATGCAGGAATAAAGCCTTATTTATTCGAATTAGGTCAAGCGTTACCTAATGAATTAGCCGAAGTAGATCTGATAATTTTTACTATCCCTCCAAGGATTGAAGAATATATATCCTGTTTGACGGAAGTGGTAGAGCGGCTTGCTACAAGCCATCCATGGGTAATCTACATTAGTTCAACCTCGGTTTACCCTAATAATAATAAAGAAGTAGTTGAAGAGGATGCAGAGATTATTAAATCTTTACATTCGGGAATATCACTTCTTGAGGCGGAGCAAACTTTTGACAGTTCGATATTCAATACAACGGTGTTAAGATTTGGGGGACTATATTCAGAAGACCGACATCCGGGAAGATTTTTGGCAGGAAAGGAAGGTCTGGCAGGTGCTTCTAATCCTGTGAACTTAATTCATCGAGATGATTGCGTTGAGATCATCAGGAAAATTATCAAACAGGAAAAAAAGAACAAGGTTTATAATGCTTGTTCTCCAATCCATCCAGAAAGAAAAGAATATTATACTCTGGCTACCAATAAGTTAGGGTTAAAAAAACCGCTTTTTAGTGATAAGGAAGCTTCTTTTAAAAAAATTAACTCTAGTAAATTAATAAGTGAGCTTAACTACACTTTCAAATACCCTAACCCTCTTACAGCGTTGGATTTAATATAAGGCCTTATATTTTTTTATGCCTTCATCAAGAAATTTAATGAAGTTATTAACATCCTTATCATAAGAAACAGGGCTTACCATAACCTTCTCGTCCGCTCCAAGTAATATATAGAAAGGTTGAGCATTGTTATTAAGCCGTCTAATCTGTAAGTCAGCGTTTTGCTTTCCGATGGTCTTCTTTACTTTATTATCATAGGTAGATGTGTACCATTGCTCTTCCGGCAGCTCGGTTTTGTCATCAACATACAAAGCCACAACAACATAATCTTCTTTAAGCCTTCTAAGTACTTCTGGATTTGACCAAACCACTGCTTCCATTTCTCTACAATTCGTACAACCATGACCTGTAAAGTCTATAAATAGTGGTTTTTTTTGTGATCTCGCACATGCTAGCGCTTGGTCATAATCAAAATACCCTTGTATGCCATGTGGTAGATGAAGGAAATCACCATATACTGGTTCTTCACACAATTGATTTTTTTCATCAATATACTGATCAGCGAAAATATTGAAGTCGTGGGTATACATTGGAGGCAAGTAACCAGCTAATGCTTTAAGTGGCGCTCCCCAAAGACCAGGAATCAAATAAATCACAAAAGTGAATGTTCCTATAGCCATCAATAATCTTGGGACTGGTATAACTTCTAATGGACTATCATGCGGTAATCTTATTTTTCCGATTAGATAAAATCCCATTAAACTGAAGATCACGACCCAAATAGCAATGTTTATATCCCTGTCCAAGATACCCCAATGGAAAGCCTGATCTGCTATGCTTAAAAATTTAAAAGCAAGAGCTAGCTCTAGAAATCCTAAAACTACTTTAACGGAGTTTAACCATCCACCTGATTTCGGGAGGTTGCTCAACCATCCTGGGAAGATGGCGAAAAGAGTAAAAGGGATAGCAAATGCCAAAGAAAAAGCAAACATGCCCAATATGGGCTTTAGAAACTCACCACCGGCCGAGCTTACAAGTATACTTCCGACAATTGGTCCTGTACATGAAAAAGAAACAAGAACTAAAGTGAAGGCCATAAAGAAAATCCCTATTAAACCTCCTTTATCTGCCTTTTTATCAATGCTATTGACCACAGAACTTGGCAATGTAATATCAAATAATCCAAAAAAGGAAATAGCAAAAACCACAAACACAGTGAAGAATATTAAATTAGGTAACCACTCTGTAGATAAGTGATTTGCCGTTTCTGGCCCCATGATCGGAGCAATTGCTGACCCAATTATTGTATAGATTGCAATGATTGATAAACCATAGATAATAGCTTGACCCTTCTTTTTGCCTTGGCCAGTAAAGAAACTTACAGTCATTGGTATAAGTGGAAATACACATGGCGTAAGTAATGCAGCTAAACCTGCTACAAAAGCAAAGATCATAAACCAAATGAGCGACTTATCTCGCTCAGATTTAATGACTAAATCTGGGTCAAGGATAGGGCCTTGATTTTCAGTTTTCGAATAATCAGTAGTTGACTTCTCTATTACTTTTGCAGAATCAATGACTTCTTGCTTCTCTTCTGGAACAATAACTGGATCGGCAACCTGCTTAATTACTTCCTCTACTTTCTCCTTTACAGGAACATTGGAATTAGTAGCAGCCGTTACTTTCAGTATTTTGATGCCCTCAAAATCAAAGTCATAATCAAAAGGTATGCACTTGCCATCAATATCTGAACAAACCTGAAACTCATAATTACCGCTGATTTTTACTGGGTCTGCAAGGATTTTTACTGTTTGTTTAAAAACACCCTTTTTCTTAAATATTCTGACATTACATTCAAAAATATCATCGAACTTTTCAATAGGATCAATGGCTTTCAAACCCCCAACTAACTCATATGAAGCATCTTTTTCGAAATTAAAGGTAGTGACCATTGGGCCACATTCTGGATCAAAATCAGATGAATACAAATACCAATCGTGATCTATAGTGGCTGTAAAAATCAGATCAACCTGATCGCCAATATTCAACTCTTTTTTACTAGTTGTATGTTCCCATTTTGAGGGCTCTAAGACTTGCGCTATTGAAACTTGTGTATAAAAAAGTGTAATAAGTACACTTAAAGCAATACTGAAGATATTTCTCATTAGAATGTAAAGGTCATATTGAAGGTAATTGAATAGGCGTCTAAATCACCACCTCCAGGATCATTATCGTTATTGCCATTTCTCACGTAGTTAGCATATCTAACTTCTAAACTTTTAAATTTAGTAATTCTCGATGTTTTACCACTAAATGGCCCTTTAAATCGTGCTAATCCATACAGTGGTGAAAATTTCAACCCGAAACCAAGAGCGGAAGTATTTAAGGCAGAAAGATCATAATCTGAGGAATAATATTCGTCTGTTAACTCATGTTGTCCAAAAGGCCTGAAGTAATCTGAGGCTGTTTGTGTATGATATCTATAAAAAGGGTAGACCGTCAAACTACTGACTAACTTAATTGGTGCCTCAAGTTCAAAAGTATTTGCTGTGATACCAAAATCATCATAATAATATCTATAATATCCCCTTAAAATTATCAAGTCATTGAGGTAATAATTAAGTCTTACTCCCAATGGTATTTTAAACCTAGCATCTGGCAGTTTTTCTGTTCTACGTGCTTTTAAGGGGTTATTAAAGGTTAAGCCATCATTAAAGTATACTCTATGGAATGGAGTTGCTAGTCTTCCTGTTTGATATACTAATTCAGATGAAACAGAAGCTTGTAGTTTTTTATTGATTACTTGTGAGAGAGTTGCAGTAAAATTAAAAGACTGTCTTTGCTTATCTGTATTCAAACCAGAAGTTCCTCTTAGTTCCGTTGGAAATATTAATTGCCAAGTATCAAAATAAGCAGCTCCACTAAGCCCTAATTCTCTATTTTCATCTTTAGATGATTTGGCCCATGCATAACCTAGAGAAAACGATGTATAATCGTATTCTACGGAGATCCCGGCTTTGTAGCTATAGGTCTCTTTTTTGAAGTTATTTTTTTTCTGATAAGTCAGATTGGCATAGCTTCTTGTATCAGAACTCGATGCTGTAGAAAGATTGATATTTTGGAAATTTGGATCATCAATCCTGTCCGTACTGGCAGATGAGTATCTGTCAAAACCAAAATACCCGATAAAAGTTTTTGTTGTATCGAGCGGAATATTCACTATTAAAGAAGGTGCTATATTGGTCAATTTTTCTGTACCTAAGCCCCCGGTTACAGCTGCGTTGTTACCGTCTTGTTCGTAGTAGTTAAATAAGAAGTTGATTTCAGCTTCTTCTAATTTCTTGAAATCCTCCCCCTCTTGTGCCTTCAGAAAGGAAGTTATGCTCATTAATGAAGCAATGATTAAGAATCTTAGTTGCATCCGCATCCTCCTCCAGTTTTGCCACCGTTGGCACCAGAGGCACCTTCTCTATAAGCCTCGAAATTTGTTTCAAAAACGGCTATCTTCCTCGCATTGAGTTCCATGTTTTCATCATTGAGATATACTTTTTGATAAGCTGCAACAGAGACACAACTTTGGCTAGTAATAGCCACTCCTATTATAAGGAGTATAAACCAACTAATTCTTTTCATCACCAATAGTTAAAGTATGATTCATAGTTTCCAATAACTTATTATTTTCATAATAGTTCAATTGCAAATTTTTACTTGTTGAAATATTATCATCATCATCAACCAGAATGGCTTCTACGCCTTTTAACTGATTGATAAGACTGAGCCCTTTATTCTTACCTAATATGAATGTGCTCGTTGCTAAGGCATCTGCCAGTTCGGCATCAGGACAAATAATGGTTACACTTTTTAGACCTCTTACAGGGTATCCAGTTATGGGGTCGATAATGTGAGAGTAACGCTGGCCATTAATGTCAATGAATTTTTCATAATTTCCTGAAGTTACTACCGACATTTCCCCAACAGTAAGCCAAGCCAAAACATGGGTCTTGTTTTTTGGATCTGCAATACCAATACTCCAATCTTGGCCATCAGCTTCTTTGCCCCAGGTTATGAGATCACCACCGGCATTAACGATGCCGCTTTTTATGCCGAGATCTAGCATTATTTTCCTTCCTCTGTTGGCTGAGTAGCCTTTTCCAATAGCTCCAAACCCTATTTTCATGCCTTTATTTTTGAGAAAAACTGTTTCATCTTCCTCATTCATAATGATATCCTGATAATCGATTTTTGAAACAGAGGCTTTTACTTCTTCTTCGGTTGGAAGTTTTGTAACCGTGCCGTCAAACTTCCAAATTTTATCCATTGAGGCATAAGAAATATCAAATGCACCATTGGTTAGGCCAGAAATTTTCTTCGCTCTCTTAATAAGCTCGAATAGTTCTTTATCAACTTTAACAGGCTCTATTCCAGCCATCCTATTTATTTGGCTGGTTTGAGATTTTGGATCCCATGAACTAATAAGTTTTTCTATCCTAGTGATCTCATTTATAGCTTCCTCTATTCCTCTGTTGGCAAGTTTAGGATCTTCAGCAATAGCCGTTAGTTCAAATCTCGAGCCCATTAAAAGCAATACCTTTTTCTGGCTCTGAAGTTGAGCGGTTGTTAAAATGGGAATCAGAATGATCAATAAAAGAAAAGAGACCCGAAGCATTTATTTTTTATAATACTGATTTTAAATATTCAATGAAGTGCTCTGCACCACCTTTTTGATAGCCAGTCTTCGCGATAACTTTACCATTGGCATCTACCAAAACAACTAATGGGAACTCACCAGTATTATTATATTTGGCGGCCATTGTTTCATTATGCTTGGTCTGTTCATCGCTTAACTTATTTTTCTTTAACCTGGGAAAATCAAGTAATAAGAGCACCAAATTTTCTTTGGCATAAGATTCAAATTCTGGTGTTTGAAAAACTTCTCTTGTTAACATGATACATGGTTTACACCAGTCAGAACCTGCAAAACTCAAAAGGACAGGTTTGTTTTCTTCTTTTGCTTTTGAAAGAGCGGCTTCATAGTTAGTCAACCAGATATCACTTTCTTCTGTAACTGTAGACGGCACACATAGCGAAAATGTTAATAGGGAGGTTAATAATAATTTCATATTAATGAAGGTTATAAACTAATTAAGCAACTGGAAATTAAGTCTAATTTGCTTATTAAAATTATAGACGTAATAACTAGTTAAAAGGTCAATACGAATCTGATAAAAATTTATTAACGGAATATGTTAATACGAAGTAAACGCAATTTACCACCTAGGCATTCATTTATAAGTAAGCTTTTTTCATGACTTTAGTCAGGAGTAATAAAAAACCCTTTTCAAATTTGAAAAGGGTTTAGTTGATTATCAGTTAAACTTACTGGCATAGTGTTTATAAAACAGCGTAATGGTTTCAATGCCTTTCATATAGTTATGGATACCATAATGCTCGTTAGGTGAATGAATGGCATCTGAATCCAATCCAAAACCCATCAATACGGAATCTAATCCTAACTCATCTTTAAACAAAGATACAATTGGAATACTGCCACCATCTCTTGTAGGGATAGGTGCTTTCCCCCAAGCTTCTACAAATGCATCGCTAGCTGCTGCATATGCTACGGAGTCAGTAGGAGTAACTGCAGGCTCCCCACCATGATGCGGTGTTACTTTTACTTTTACTGAATTGGGAGCAATAGATTTAAAGTGATTAGTAAACAATTCAGTGATTTCATCACTAACTTGGTTAGGAACTAATCTCATAGATATTTTAGCATAGGCTTTTGAAGGTAGTACCGTCTTTGCTCCTTCACCAATATAACCTCCCCAAATTCCGTTAACATCTAAAGTAGGTCTGATGCCCGCTCTTTCTAAGGTAGTATATCCATCTTCACCTTCTACTTCTTTAATATCCAAATCCTTTTTGTAGTCATCGAGTTCAAAAGGAGCACTGTTCAAAGCTTTTCTTTCCTCTACTGTCAGTTCAACTACCTTGTCGTAAAATCCAGGGATAATAATTTTATTATTTCCATCTTTTAATGAGGCAATCATTTTGCAAAGCTCATTGATTGGGTTAGCCACAGCACCTCCATATACACCTGAATGCAGGTCTCTGTTAGGCCCAGTTACTTCAACTTGTAAATAACTTAAACCTCTCAGGCCTACCGTAATCGATGGTGTGTCAAGCGATATCATTGAGGTATCGGAAATAAGGATGATATCAGCCGATAGTTTTTCTTTATTATTCTTAACAAAAATCTCTAGGTTCTCAGAGCCAACTTCCTCTTCACCTTCTATCATAAATTTGACATTGGTAGTAAGTGTGTTGGTTTTCATCATTGTTTCAAAGGCCTTCACATGCATGTACATTTGGCCTTTGTCATCACAAGCTCCACGAGCATAAATTTTTTCATTTTTGATGATTGGCTCAAATGCTGGAGAATCCCACAACTCTAACGGATCTGCAGGCTGAACGTCATAATGGCCATAAACCAAAACAGTAGGTAGTTTAGGGTCAATCATTTTCTCACCATAAACGATAGGATAACCTGCTGTTTCGCATATTTCCACCTTGTCAGCACCAGCTGAAACAAGACTGTTTTTTACAAACTCTGCAGTTTTTAAAACGTCATTCTTGTATTGTGGATCAGCACTAACTGATGGGATTCTTAATAAGTCGAATAATTCGTCAAGAAATTTTTGCTTATTCTCTTTTATGTAATCGATTGAGTTCATGGATTTGATGTGTTTTTGAAAGAGAGCAAAGGTAGTGCGATTACCTTAAAACGACAACTTAGCTATAAATGCTGTTTGGTAATAATATTTCAAAAGTTGTACCCTCTTTAAATTGGCTCGAAATAGTAATTTTTCCTTCCAGTTTGTCAACTGATTGTTTAACAATATACATTCCCAACCCAGAGCCTTCAGAGAGTTCAGTACCTCTATAGAACATATCAAATATTTTTGGCATATGCTCTTCTTCAATTCCTATACCGTTGTCAGAGATACTTATTGATATGTTTTCTTTTGAGCAACCAATATCAATATTTAGATATGATTCAGGTTTAGAATCATCCATATACTTAAAAGCATTAGAAATAATATTACTTAGTATGATTTTCAACTTTAGCTTGTCAGTCTTAATTCTGCATTGCACTTGTATATTAATATTAGTTTTTACCTTGTTGTAGGTTTCTAAAAATGCAAGATCTTTAAGGCATGAATCAATTACTTCTTGGAGATCAATTTCTTCAAGTAAGACATCTATTCTACTCGCTTTTGCATAGTTGAGCATAGACTTGACAAACGCATCCAACCGATTAATACTATATCCAATTTGATTGATATACTCAGACTTATCTAAAGTCTCCGAATCCATTTTTGCGACATTTACCAAGCCCAAAATTGAGCTGAGAGGTGATCTTAAATCATGGGAAGTCTTGTAGACTAATTGGTCAAGTTCAAAATTTCTATCGGAAAGCTCATTCATCGCCTTATTAAGCTCGTCTTCCCTTTCTTCAAGAGCTTTGTTCTGTTTTGTTAGGGTTTCATTTAATTCCAGCAGTTGTTGTTCAGCCTTTTTTAGTTCACTAATATCTCTTATTGCTCCATCAAAGTATTCATTTCCTTCGCTATCTACAATAAGGTAGCTACTCATCAACCCCCAAAATGACTGGCCATTTTTCCTCTTAAATTCCACTTCCTTATTTCTTATTGACCTCTTTTCAATAAGCTCTGTCAATATTTCCTCTCTAGTGCTTTCGTGAAGGTAAAGCTCCTTGATATTGGTACTAATTACTTCTTTTGGTGCCGAATAACCGAAGATTTCTGCAAATGCTGAATTGACGTAAATTATGCCCTTATCAATAGAACTTCTGTATAGTCCCTCTTTAATGTTTCTATTGATAGAAGTAAGAAGCTCTTCATTTTGCCTTAGGCGATTTTCAGCATTCTTTTGTTGCGTAATATCCCGAATAGCTCCATCAAAAAACTTTTTGTTATCAGGTGTTGTAATCAATGTTGTTGTTAATAGTCCCCAGAATGTGGAACCATTTTTTCTGCGAAACTGAACCTCTCTATTAGTAATGGTACCTTTAGTGAGTAATATTTCTCTAACTTCATTCCTAGTTACTTGATCTACATAAAGTGAACTTGCAGAAACAGTATTTAAGTCTTCTAAAGAATTGAAGCCAAACTGATCTAAAAAAGCTTGATTGACATATTCGAAGGATTTGTCTGGGTGACTTCTATAAATGGCCTCCTTTATATTCTGATTGATACTTTCTAGTAAGGATTTACTTTCTAGTAACTTGTCTTCAGCCGTTTTTTGATCAGTAATGTCTCTGAAGTTTGAAATTATTCCGCCAACTTCTGGTTCATGAAGAAAATTAGATAAGGTTGTTTCTATCCAAATATAATGACCATTAGCATGTTTAAGTTGCTGTTGAAAGGTTATGCTTTTACCTGGAGTATCGCTAATGTCAGTAAATTTTTTTCTAATTTTTTCTATGTCCTCAGGATGAACAAAGTACGTTCCTGGTTTACCAACAACCTCACTATCTTCAAAACCCCCTACATTTTTTACTGAAGCTGACGCATATATTATTACTCCAACTTCATCATAAAGTACTATACCTTCATGGGCCTTTGCCATTAAGGCTTTGATTTTTTTATTTGCAGCACTCTGGTCTAGGTAATCCATGACTATCCAAATTACGAATTATTTGGTAAAGAAGGCTTTTGGCTCATTTTAGAATGCTACGCCAAGACCAAATTCAATCATATCAGCTGTTCTGCCATGAGCTTTTAGGGTCATTTGTGAAAACAAGTGGTCATTGAAATTATAAAGAAGACCATATCGCTGGTACCATCCGGCATAAAAGGCCTGAGGTTTGTAAACATAAATAGCACCTTGAACGATGACAGATATTTTGCTAATTAATAGTTCTGTGCCAATAGTTACTGCAGCTTGTGTATTACCATCATCTAAGATTTCATTATCTCCGATATTGTTTTTTTGTCTATAAACTACATTGGCATTGTCAACTGACTTTTGATCATATTTTGTAGCATCAAGTCCAATCAATATTCTGTTGTATCTAGATACTTGCTTGCCCGCATAAATAGAATAACTGTATGCTTTGTGCTTCACATCTTCTTGCCATACTTCCCGCCATGAGATGGCCGCTCTGGCAGATACTCTTATCCTTTTACTGTAATTTATCTCTAAATCAGGCTTTTCAAGTATTGGTCGAGGATTTGGCATATATCTTACACCAAAACCAACTATTGGGTAGTTCATGCCATTATTAGGGATATTTAATTTTCCATTAGAATAATGTCTAAAGGCAAAGTTGACATTGAAAAACCAGTTTTCATTCAACTGAAATTCTTTATGAATTGTACCACGTATCACATAGCTAATTTGGCTACTTATGGCTTTGTTTTCCTTATTATTTAGTGTATCAAACGTTTCAGAACTATAGACAATGCCTGTGCCTATATTTAACCTCCATTTGTGCTTTTTCTTAGATGAGGTCATGTCAAGATAGGTGGTTAAGGAGGTTACCCACCCTAGTTCATTAGGCACACCATAGTTTACATACGAAGTAGCTATGCCCCATTGGGGATAGTTGTATAAATGATGCCAGGTTTTGCTTCCATCAGCAACTTTATTAGCAAATAACTCAATACCATAAAGGTTGGTGTACTCCAACTGCTTCATGTTTTCCTTGTACTTCAATACTCCACCATAGTATGGATTTACACCAAATGACCATGGGTGACCAATGTCCTGAGCAAAAGTCAAACAGGTATTTAGTAGTAAATAAAAGAGAACGAATAATCTCATCATTGTTGATGGAGCTGCTTGATTAAGCTGACAAAAGTATCAATTTCTTCTTTTGTATTGTAGTAATGAACTGAAGAGCGAAGTACTGAATCGAGATTTCTGGATTCCATATCAATACGAGTACCGCTGAGTATTGGAGTAACAGTGTTAATTTTATTTTCTGAGAAATATTTGGCCATCTTACTAGGCGTATAAATAGAGGAGGTAAAGGTTACAATTCCACTTTTTACTCGCCCAATATCCTGAACAGTTATTTCATTAATCTTGGTAAGTTCATTTCTTAAATATTCTGCTAATTCTGTTACACGCTCCCATATTTCATTAATTCCGAGTTCATTGATTTGTTTTACCGCAGTCATTAACCCAATCTTTGCAGCAATATTTGACTCCCAAGTCTCAAATTTTTTGGCATCATTAAGTTGTGTGAAATTATTTCTAGCATCCCATTCTGCAGAATGTAAATCCAGTGTCATTGGGATTAATTCATTGAGACGATTTTTGTTGGCATAGAGAAAACCGGTCCCCCTAGGGCCTCTTAAGTATTTTCTGCCTGTTGAGGATAAAAAATCACAACATAGTTTTTTCACATCTAATGGATATTGCCCTGCCGATTGACAGGCGTCAAGCTGGTAAATAATATTATGCTCTTTAGCGACTTGCCCTATTTCTTCAGCAGGATTTACTAGTCCGCTATTAGTTGGCATGTGCGTAATTGATATAAGCTTTGTCCTTACATTAATTAATTTTTTGAGGGCATCAATATCAACTTCTCCATAGTCATTAGGAGGAATAACGACTATTTTAATACCAAATCTCTGCCTTGCTTGTAAATATGCAATGTAGTTGCTGGCATATGCTGTGTGATCACAAATTATCTCATCATCAGCTTCCCAATTAATTGAAAAGAAGGCTCTTTCCCAAGCTACTGTGGCACTTTCAGTATAGGCTATATCTTATGGATCTCCGTTGATCAATGCTGCTATTTCGCTGTAAAAAGATTGAATAGTTTCAGAGTACTTTGCCGCAATTTCATAGCCTCCGAAAATTGCCTCCTCCTCTAAGTATTTTAGTTGAGCGTTTAGAGTTCGTTGTGTTACTAATGAGGCTCCTGCATTGTTAAAATGTATGACTTCCCTTACACCTGGTGTTTCCTTTCTAGCAGCTTGTATATTCAATGCCAATAAGTTTATTTCATTTTCCAATCTAAGCTTTCGAAAGCTTCATCAGAAAACTCATCAAATATTTTTACATCATGAGGCCCTTTGTTATCAGAACGATCAGCAGATAGCATTAATCCATTATATTCCTTGTAATTATCCCATGGCCAGATGGCAGAAGCACTATCCTGAGAGGCTTCTGCGAAATACGACCACTGCTTTACCAAAGAGTCTTTTTCTGTAATGAACACTTCATATTTGTTGTTTGGCGTGTCGCCAACCTCTTGAAACGAAAGTTGCAGTACATGAGCCATTTCACCAATTGCCGTGGTGTCTTCACGTAGATATTTTAAAGTAACTCCGCTGTCTTTAAGTTTGAATGGCATTACCAACCAATAGGAATCATTAATCCAGATGCTTTTAGCCGTGCTTACCAGGTTTTTTAATGAATCCGGATCTTTTATCTCTTTACCTCTTAGCAAAACCTTTCCAGTTTCGTCCCAAACATTTACTAAAAAAGTAGTGCTGTCATTTGGAGCATCAATTCGAACTCTGCCTGTCTGTTTATCCCAAATCAAATCTCTTCTTCGGACAAAATTACATTGAATAAAACGAGTATCATCCCATTGTTTACGTCCGCCTTGAGCTGTCATAACAGCATCTGCCCAGGCAATGGCCTTCACATCGGACTGCTCAGCATTAAAGCCTTCGGCAGCCGGGTTAATGTCTATACCCTCTTCAGAATCTTTACTTTTTTCCTTAGGAGTGCCACAGCTGGCAAGTAACACAAAACTAAAAAGTAGGAAACTATTTACCTTTCTTATCTTTAATCTGGATGAAATCGAGTATCTGAACATTTTTTTCTTTGAATATGAATTTACGAATGACGCTTTCAATAGGTAATACAATAATAGCAATGGTTATTTGGATTAAAAAGTCTATCACAGGAGTACTTTGAGAGGCAAATTCATTTTCGGCTACTGTCTGGATAAACTCAATGATGATTATTAAGGTAATCAATGCTAATAATCGACTCACTAACCTGTATTTGAATCCAAGATTTTTCAACCTTACTGAAATAAATAGCAGGAATGCTAAGGTTGTAAATTCTAAAGCATAAAACCATGGCCTTTTCCAATAAGGCGGAACGACTTCAAATGATATAGGTTCTGTTTCACTGACCTTTCCTAAGGTATCCTTAGATCTCATTTTTAATGTGTAATTGCCTTCTGGCAAATAGGAGAAGTTAACTATATTATAGTTTCTTGACCAATCTGACCATTTATTATTCAGTCCTTCAAGTTTGTATTGATATTTGATATCTAATATTCCCGAAAATTCTGGTTGAGCAAATTCAAATAACAAAGAGCCATTTTGTTGATCGAATTTCATTTTGTCATTAGGCAATAAACTTTCGAAAGGAGTTTTTATTTTCTTTAAATATAGTTCGTAGGAACCAATGAGTGCATCATTAGAATCAGTGAGCTTGTAGAGATCGTTGTTTTCTGTTACAACCCAATAGTTGTCATGATTATCAGTGGATATGAAATTAATATTTTTGAAAATGCTAATTAAATTTAGCTTTCCAGAAGAGTTGTTTTCACCAATTTTACTCCAGTTGTCTCCATCAAATATCCAAATCATACCATTAGATCCGGCCAGATATTTTTTGGTGGTTATATCATTGATTTTGACAATTTTATTGTTTTCAGCATCAATTGTGAAAGTTCCTGACTCGTTAATAAAATATACTTTGCCATCTTGGACTGCCCCGTAGGTATTATAGTAATAAGGGTTCGCGATTGGATACTGCTCAGAGTTGATAATATCGTTGCCATCAAGTTCTAAGAAATAGATTTCATCAGTCGAGCTAATCCAGATCAGCCCTTTGTCGTCTTCGAAAATATGTTGAATATGATCTCTGAAGTCTGATAGGACATCGGTCATCACGTGCGTATTGGTGTTTATATCAAATACTTTTAGCTCATCTTCATAAGTGGCAGCTACAATTTTTTTGTTTTTATTGGCAAGTGTAAAAGTATGGATAGGGTCACTGGTAATAGAAATAGGTTTATTGTTCTTTATTTGAAAAAGCCCGTCTAGACCTCCACAAAAGAGCTTATCACCACTCGTCATAAAATGAAAGACTTTTGAGTTTAGACCATCGATTTTTTTATACCTGTAGTTTACTGATTTTAATACTTGTTTTACCCTGGATCTTGTAACCGTTCTTGAAGTTGTAGTAGTATTTTCAATAATTTTCTCCTCTCTATTGCTTTTCAAGAAGCCGAAAAGCCCCCTTTTTCTTTTTGGTTTTTGATCTTCTGGGGCAGGAGAACTAGCCGTGATTACCATTTTTTCCTGATAAACAACATCATCGAAGGCCTTCACCTTTTCAAGTAAATATAATCCCATACTGGTGCCAACATAAAGGCTGTCATTGTGATTGATAACCGTCAAGATGTTTCCTTCTAAACCGTCAAACTTGTTAAAACTTCTGAAAGGAAGATTTGGTGATATTCTTGTAAATCCTGTACTATGAGCTACCCATATGCCACCGTTGCTATCTTTAGAGAAAGCGAAAATTTCATTATCCGGTAATCCGGATTGATAGTTAACTATCTGCTCAATTATTTTCCTTTTGTGGTTTATGAAAATTACTCCGCCTTTAAGAGTAGCAATTGCAGATAGTGAATCATTTACCCAAATTCCATCGGTAATTTCACTATTCTGCAAATATTGATCATCATCTTTGATATCAAGATTGACAATTTGGCTGCCATCATAAATCTTTAATGTATTATTTAAAAGACCAAATAAGTATTGTTCTTTCTCTGGGTGCTTGGCTATAAACTCAACATTAATTCTATCAAATCTTTTATTAGGAGTATCTTCAATAGCTTCTTGCCCTACTTTTTTTAGGCCGCTATTTTCTGTGGAAACGAACACCTCATCTCCTATGACGAAGAGTTTATAAAGTGCTCCGCTATATTGAGAATTGATAGTGGAAGTCTGTTCAGAATTTAGATTGTACTTTATTATTGCAGAATTACTAAGTCCATATAGGAAATTACCTTGGATGACTGTAGAAAATATTTCTCCAATATGCTGAGTGCTGTCTATTAGCGGTTGATAAACTAAATTATTCTCTTTGTTTAGGGCCAACTTTCCAATGCCATCATATCCACCTATGTATATGGTTTTATCTGTTTCATTGTAGGTAAGTGAGAATGCTGCAGAAGGGGTGTTAATATGTTCCCAATTTCTGCCATCAAAGCGTAATATTCCAGCCCTATTGGCAATACTAATTACGCCATTTCCATCCTGAGCAATGTCAAAATTTATATTGTCAAGTCCTTCGCTTTGATTTGAATAGTGGTTAAGGAAGAAATTTCCCTTTTGGCCAATTGCTAATGATATTGAAAGGGTTAATAATATTACAGAAGCAATAGATCTGAACATGCCTTGGAGGTGCATCCTTGTAGTTTTTGTCCTTAAGGTAATCACAATAACATAAAAACCTCACATGTCTATGCGAGGTTTTTATGTTGATGTAAGTTATATACTTAAATTATACCTTGCGCCAGCATAGCATCCGCTACTTTAACAAACCCTGCAATATTTGCTCCGGCTTGATAGTTGCCATCCATTCCATATTCTTTAGATGCTTGAAGACATGAATCATGGATGCTTTTCATTATCTCTCTCAGCTTAGTGTCTACTTCTTCTCTAGTCCAATAAATACCGCTATAATTTTGTACCATCTCCAGACCTGAGGTAGCAACACCACCGGCATTTGAAGCCTTTCCTGGAGCGTAATTTACTCCGGCTTTTAGAAGAATTTCAATGGCATCGGACATAGTAGGCATATTTGCGCCTTCAGCAAGAAGCTTAACTCCACCGCTAATTAAGTTTTTGGCGTCTTTAGCATTAATTTCATTTTGCGTAGCACATGGGAAAGCACAGTCTGCTGTAATAGCCCAAATTGGATTATGATCGGATTTAGTATCATTAGGAAAGAATTTTGCAGATTTAAACTTATCTGCATACTCAGAAATCCTTCCTCTTTTTTCATTTTTAAGCTCCATAATGAAGTCTAACTTCTCAGCTGATATTCCATCTTCATCGTAGATATAGCCGGAAGAATCCGAAGCGGTAACAGGTTTTGCACCCAGAATGAGTAATTTTTTCATGGCAAATTGCGCAACATTCCCTGAACCAGAAACCAAGCACCTTTTTCCATTTAAGTCATCATTTTGTTCTGCAAGCATATTTTGAGCAAAATAAACCAGACCATAACCTGTAGCCTCAGGACGAATTAAACTTCCTCCCCAGCCCTGGCCTTTTCCAGTCAAAACGCCAGTAAATTCATTCCGCATTTTTTTGTAAGCACCAAACATATATCCTATCTCGCGACCACCTACACCAATATCGCCTGCAGGTACATCTAATCTATGACCAATATGTTTAGATAATTCTGACATGAAAGCTTGGCAAAAACGCATTATCTCACCATCAGACTTGCCTTTTGGATCAAAGTCGGAGCCACCTTTTCCACCGCCCATAGGAAGACCAGTTAAGGCATTTTTGAAGATTTGCTCAAAGGCTAAAAATTTCAGAATACTTGGTGTAACGGAAGGGTGAAACCTTAAACCTCCTTTATAAGGACCAATGGCACTGTTCATCTGCACTCTGAAGCCCTTATTAATTTGAACCTCGCCCTTATCGTCTATCCAAGTGACTCTAAAACTAATCAACCTCTCAGGCTCTGTCATTCTTTCGAATATTTTGGCCTTTTGATACTTTGGATTTTTCTTAATTACTTTTTCAACCGTTTCAAAAACTTCTTCAACGGCCTGATGAAACTCTGATTCACCAGGGTTTCTATCAAATATGGATTTCAGTAAACTTGACATAGCTTAAATTTTGCTCAAATATACTACTTATCGTATTTATGCAAACGATTTAAATGCTATTAGTTAGAGTTTTTGAGCTAAAAACCCAGCAGTGTGATTATCAGAAACTTTAGCCAAATCTTCTGGCAATCCTGCAAAGGTAATATTGCCTCCATTCTCACCGCCCTCTGGTCCTAAATCAATAATCCAATCTGCGCATTTAATCACTTCCATATTGTGTTCAATAATGATAACGGTATTGCCTTGTTCCACTAAAGCATTTACTGAATCCATCAGTTTGGAAATATCATGGAAGTGGAGTCCAGTGGTTGGCTCATCAAAAATGAAAAGAATGTGTTCTTTACTATCTCTGCTGTGCTTGCCTAAAAAGTAAGCCAGTTTTACCCGTTGTGCTTCACCTCCACTTAAGCTATTTGATGATTGGCCAAGCCCAATATAGCCCAATCCGACATCGAAGAGAGGCTGAACTTTATTGATTATTGATGTCTTTCCGTCAAAGAAAAGGAGACTTTCTTCTACAGTAAGGCCTAAAACGTCCGCTATACTTTTACCATGGTATTCAACATCTAAAACTTCCTGCTTGAAGCGCTTACCATGACAGCTCTCGCAGGTCAGATAAATGTCAGCCATAAACTGCATTTCTATCTTTACCGCTCCTTCTCCTTGACACGTTTCGCATCTACCTCCTTCCACATTAAATGAAAAATGTGATGGTTTATAACCTCTTTGTTTCGCTAATGGCTGATCTGCATAAAGTTGTCTTATAGCATCATAAGCTTTTACGTAGGTAACAGGGTTGGATCGTGATGATTTTCCAATAGGATTTTGGTCTACAAACTCAATCTGAGTTACCTTTCCATAGTCACCTTCCATCTTATCGAACTTACCTGTAGACTCTGAAACTGTACCTAAAATTTTTCCTACTGAAGGGTATAATATTTTTTTGATCAGTGTAGATTTTCCGGAGCCACTGACGCCCGTTACTGCCGTTAATACACCTAGTGGAAATTTAACACTCACATTTTTGAGGTTGTTCTCCACCCCTCCAAAGATATCGATAGAATCTTTCCATTTCCTCCGTTGAGCTGGTGAATTAATTTTTTCTTTACCTAGAAGGAAGTCAGCCGTGTGGCCCACTGCACCTTTTATTTCATCTATTCTTCCTTGAAAAATCAATTCACCTCCATGTATACCTGCATCAGGGCCTATATCAATAATCTGATCTGCGGCCTTCATCACTTCCTCTTCATGCTCCACCACAATTACAGTATTACCCAGATCGCGAAGAGTTTTTAAAACTTCTACAAGCCTTTGGGTATCTCTCGGGTGTAAACCAATACTTGGCTCATCCAAAATATACATCGAGCCTACAAGTGCGCTGCCTAATGAAGTAGCTAGTTTTATCCGTTGAAATTCTCCACCAGAAAGGGTAGAAGTCATCCGATTTAAGGTTAGATATCCAAGTCCAACCTGCTGAATATATTCTAGCCTATTGTTAATTTCTTGAAGCAACCTATTGCTTAATTTCAACTCATAATCGTCTAACTTCAATTGGTTGAAAAATATAGCCACTCTATCAATAGACATGAGTACGATATCAGTAATGGAATGATCATTTATCTTTACATAACTGGCGTCCTTTCTTAGACGTGTACCGCGGCAGTCAGGGCAAACAGTGCGTCCACGGTATCTTGAAAGAAGTACTCTATATTGGATTTTATGTGTTTTGCTTTCTAGGAATTGAAAGAAGCTATTGAGACCTTTAAAATACTCATTCCCAGTCCAAAGTAGTTCTTTTTCATCAGCGGTTAGTTCATTGTATGGACGATGAATAGGAAAATCGAAACGAATCCCATCTTTAAGTAAAGGATCAAGCCATTTTTTCATTGTTTCGCTTCTCCAGGGAGCAATTACGCCTTCATAAACTGACAGACTTTTGTCTGGGATTACAAGATCTCTGTCGATACCTAAAACTTTACCAAAACCTTCGCATGTTCTACAAGCACCATATGGGTTATTGAAGCTGAATAGATTAGCTGATGGCTCTTCAAATTTGATATTATCAGCTTCAAACCTATCAGAAAAATCTTTCCTATCTTTTCCTTCAACATGGATGTAGCAATCGCCTAAACCTTCAAAATAAGCCGTCTGTATAGAATCAGAGATTCTGTAGACCGTGTCTTCATCATTGGCATCAACAGTGGCTCTATCTATTAATATTTCAACCTGAGTATCCTTTTTTAACTTTGATTTATCTTCAATAAGATCTTCAATGAATTTTGTTTCTGAGTTTATTAAAACACGTGCATAACCCTTGCTTAGCAGTATACCAAGCTCTTTATCTAGTGTTCTTTCCTTGTTCAATTTCATTGGGCAGGTCACCATTACCTTAGTGCCCTTATCAAAGCTATTTACATAATTGACAACATCTGTGACTGTGTCTTTTGTTACTTTTTTGCCACTTATAGGTGAGTAGGTTGTTCCTACTCTTGCAAAAAGTAATTTTAGATAGTCAAATATTTCCGTGGTAGTTCCTACAGTGGAGCGAGGATTTCTTGTGTTTACTTTTTGCTCTATGGCTATAGCTGGCGAAACCCCTTTGATATAATCCACTTCGGGCTTCTCCATTCTGCCTAAAAATTGCCTAGCATAGGAGCTTAAACTTTCAACATACATTCTCTGCCCTTCGGCAAATAGAGTATCAAAGGCGAGAGATGATTTGCCAGACCCAGATAAGCCAGTAATGACTACTAGTTTATTCCTAGGAATGGCTACACTAAGGTTTTTAAGATTATTTACCCTTGCCTTTTTTACAATGATGAATTGCTTGGGGTCAAGGGATTCTAGGGTAATATTCTCTTGTGTATCTGGCATAAACGGCTGCAAAGATACAATACAATAGAGATAAATGAGCTTAACGCTATCTTAATCGTCATCAAAATCCTCATCGTATGAAGCTTCATCTATATTTGAATCTTCATCTCTATCCTCATCATCTTCTTCATCTACGTCATAACCGCCATCCCTATTTTTGGTAACCGCAATTTTTACCAGATACATCGTGTCTTCAGTTTCTAGTCGAACACAAAAAAACGGCTCGTTTTTTGCGTTTTGTAGTCTGATAAGATGATCTTCAAATCCGTCAGGATATGCTTTTTTGACTAAAGTCTTTAGTTCTGGATCGAGATTTTCAAGACTTTTTATGACTCGTTTTTTTTCCATGTCATTGAGATAGTAATTGTTATTAAACGGTAATAGTATTTAATTTAAGTTGATAAAAAACGTGCAAGACTAATTAAAGTTTTGAACATAAAAAGTACTTCTAAATAATAAGTTTTAAACAAGTGAATATTATTCGAAATAGAAAATATTTTTAAAAAGTTTTGCATGTTCAAGTTATATTTTTTTAGATTTGACTCTTAAGTCTCGAAATTTTTTAACCTAAATCACAGGGAACAACAATATGATATAGACCTCTACGTTAACTAAATTGTAAACCTTAATGGAGAAGTATAAAATCAGTGATAGTAAGTTGGTATCACTTTACAAACTTGGTAGCGAAGAGGCTTTCGAACAGTTGCTTAACAGGCATAAGTCCAGAGTTTTCACAACCATTTTTCTAATTGTAAAGGATAACTATGTTGCAGAAGATTTGCTGCAAGAGACTTTCATCAAAGCTATACGCACGATTAAAGAGGGGCGGTATAACGAAGAAGGTAAGTTTTTGCCTTGGATTTTGAGAATTGCTCATAATCTGGCAATAGATAATTTTAGAAAAGAAAAGCGTTACCCTACAGTGATACTTGAAGATGGTAGCTCAGTGTTCAATACCTTGCAGTTTGCAGAAGACTCAGTTGAGTCCGCTCAAATAAAGCAAGACACTCATGCAAAATTGAGGCAGTTAATAGATGAATTGCCTGATGCACAGCGAGAGGTGCTAGTTATGAGACATTATATGGACATGAGCTTTCAAGAGATTTCGGAGAATACGGGTGTAAGTATCAACACGGCATTGGGGAGAATGAGGTATGCTTTAATCAATCTTAGGAAGAAAATGAAACAATATAATATTGCCTATGATCAGAACATTTACCCAAGATGACGTAATCAGGTACGTTTACCACGAAACTTCTGAAGAAGAAAGCCAAGAAATAGAAAAAGCCATACTTTGCGATGCAGAGCTACAGATAATGTATAAAGAAATCAGTGGCGTTAAAAACCGACTTGATGAAGCGCGCAAAGCTCCATCAGATATGGTGATTAATAATATTCTCAATTACTCAAAATCTCTAAATTTGCTTTCCAATAAATAAGGAATGCTGAAAAAAGAGAGATTTGAGAATTTTGTAGCGTATTTTACTGAAAACCAGCCTGAGGCAGAAACGGAACTAAATTATAGTAATCCGTATGAATTGCTTGTGGCAGTTATTCTTAGTGCTCAATGCACTGATAAGAGAATAAATGCTGTGACTCCTGCGCTATTTGAAAGGTTTCCAGCCCCTGAATTATTGGCAAATGGTCATTTTGACGAGGTTTTTCCACTAATACGTTCAGTATCCTATCCTAATAATAAGAGCAAACATCTTATTGGCATGGCCAAGATGTTGGTTGAAGATTTTAATTCTGAGATACCATCAGATATTAAAGAACTTCAAAAATTACCCGGTGTTGGTAGAAAAACTGCTAATGTTATTGCTTCTGTTGTATACAACCAGCCCGCTATGGCTGTTGATACTCATGTATTTAGAGTTTCTAAAAGATTGGGCCTGGTAACGCAGACTGCAAAAACGCCTCTAGAAGTTGAAAAGCAATTGGTTAGGTATATTCCTGAAACTTATGTCGCGCGAGCACATCATTGGCTGATTTTACATGGACGCTACACTTGTCTTGCCAGGTCACCAAAATGCGATGAATGTCAGATCACTCATTTCTGTAAATATTATGAAAAGAACCTGGCCAAGGTTTCTAAAAAATGAGAATCTGTATTATTCACCAATATTATAAGACACCAGAAACTGGTGGGGCCATCCGTTCCTATTATATCGCCAAATATTTACATGAGCAAGGCCATGATGTCACCGTTATTACTGCAAGAAATAATAAGGCCTATACAATAGATAAAGATCTGGGTTTTGAAGTTCATAGCCTGCCTATCTATTATGAAAATCATTTGAGCTTTTTGAGTAGAATCCACGCCTTCATATTGTTTGTTTGGGCTACCAATAGATTGTTGAAAAAATTGCCTCGGTTTGATCTTAATTATGTGATTTCGACACCATTAAGTACGGGCTTGATAGCGTTAAAGGCAAAAAAGAGATTTGGAACCCCTTATATATTTGAAGTCGGAGATCTTTGGCCCGAAGCGCCCATACAACTTGGCGTGATAAAAAATCCTATGCTCAAAAGTATAGCGCTACGGTTAGAAAGAAAGGCGTATAAGCAGGCGTCTAAAATTGTGGCTCTGTCAGAAGGCATTAAATCTGCAATTGAGAAAAAGGTAAAAGGTAAGGAAATCGAAATCATCACCAATTTTGCTGATGTCGACTTTTTTTCATTTGAACCCAAAGACAACAAGAACATTAAGAAATATCAGGTTGAGAATAAATTTGTGGTCGCCTATCTAGGAACTGTCGGCATGGCCAATGAATTGAAATATCTTATCAATGTAGCAAAGCTGTCAGAATCTCATCAAAC
>CAYGNU010000015.1:0-9606 GCA_964351175.1 uncultured Roseivirgaceae bacterium
CTTTACCTGAAGTCAAGATTTCCTGAATCTCTTTCGTCTCTTCACTTTTAACTTGTTGATCAAGTTTAGTGGCCAACTCCTTTTCAAGCTTTTCATCTACAACTTCAAACTCAACATCTAATTCAGGATTAACCTCTACTTTGTAATCGCTAACAGTAGCCAAATACTTACCTTCAAACTCAAAGCCAAATACCTTACCATCAACTAAAAAATCATGGGTTACAGGCAGCCACACATTTTGCTCAACTGGCTCATAAAATTGCTTGATCAAAAAGTTGATTCCCATTTTAGAGACACTCAGATTAAGACTATAAATACTCCAATAGTCCTCAACTATTTCTATATAACCTTTAAATACATTATCTCCTTGAGAGCGGGGTATCACTCTTATTTTACTAATCTCAAAACCTCTATCTCTATGGGTTCCTTCATAAATAAACTTGTAATAAGAAAATGCTCTTGGAGAAAGTGGCGAAACGCCTTGTGCAACTTCTGGTTCATAAAAAGATCCGTTTATATAGGCATTGGGACTACCATTTTTATCGTCACCACTACTCCTTATTGATATGACTTTTTCATTATATGTATTTGGACGAGTGTATTCTATTTCACTAACAGATTCAGAAACAAACACCTGCCCCTCTTCTACCCCTTCTTTCTCAAGGGTTTTTTCCAAGAAGAAAGGTGCATCTTTTAACTGCCCTGTTCCTTTCATATAAACCTTTGCCGAGTAACTATCTACCTGTTGGGTATGGTACTTACTTTTAGCTATAGCTTTTCTCATTATAGTATAAGCAGGATCTTCCTTACCAGCTCTTACTTCAATATCTTGCAGTACCATTACCTGAGGTTTCATAATAATATTCAGCTCAGTAAACCCATCTGCAACGGTTACACTTCTTTCTTGTGCCTCAAATCCTACAAATTGAAAAACAACACTGTAGTTTCCTGGTGCCATCTTTATTTCGAAAAGAGCATCTCCATTGGTAGTAGTTCCTGTACCCAGTTCTTTGATGTAAATGGTTGCAAAGGGAAGTAGTTCGCCCTCTTCACTCTTAACTGTACCTCGTATTCCTTGGGCAGAAAGTAATGTGGAGGTCAAGCAACTTAGTATTACAATAAGTAGTAGATGTCTCAATGAATTTTTGATTTATATGTAAAGTTTTCTTCCAATAATCAGTTGTTCAACGGATTCAGGCACAAGATATTTAATAGACTTGTGGCTTTGGATGCTTTTCCTGATAAACGTAGCAGAAATGTCCATCATCGGTGCATCAATCAGTTGAACATTAGGATGTGATTTTAGATCGGAAGGTTGCGTGTGTGGCCTAGGATATACTAATAATTCATAAAACTCGAGAATCTTATCTGAATTTTTCCACTTTCTGAAACTCTTGAGATTATCTTCCCCGATAATTAGTTTAAAATTTTTGTCTTTATGTTGTTCAGACAGATACGTTAGTGTATCAATGGTATAGCTAGGTTTAGGCATCCTAAACTCAACATCCACAGCTTTTAAATTATAATTATCAAAAATAGCTGCATTCACTAGGTCGAGGCGATCATGCTCATGTAACAATGTGGACTGCTTCTTGAAAGGGTTTTGTGGAGATATAATAAACCATACTTGATCAAGTGAAGAATGCTCTACCATTGTATTAGCTATAATTAAATGACCAATATGTATAGGGTTAAAACTGCCAAAAAAAAGTCCTATATTTTTCATTGAATTATTATTGTCCAAATATTAGCCTACCAACCTTAATAAGTTAAAACTAACCCTATGTTATAATGAATGGTATTTGTTTTGGAATTTCTAAAACCTGCCTCAAAATTATCTACAACTTCATATGCTATCGCATTTCTGTAGCTTACCTGTGAACCTAATAAATAATTTCCTGATAAATTTAACAATGTTTTCTTAACCCAGTTTTTGCCTGTAAAGAGTTTGCCAATATCCACATAAGTTCCAATTCCTACCCCAGCATTTAATGCTGTATCATGAATATAAGAATCATCTTTATAAACTTCAGACACTTGCATAGATCTAATAACACTAAAGTAAGTACTTGCGCCAGCCTTAATTTCAGCGAATGGCATTAAAGTCTTTTCCTTTAAGAATTTATACCTTAGATATACATCATATAATAGGAACCCATTTTCTTCATAAAGGTCAACAAAATTGCCAGGGTAACCCTCAGCTACGGTCTCATAGAAATATCGCTTACCTGAATATAATCCCATACCAAGCTCAAAACCCAGTTGAAAGTTGGAATTTTTAAGGTCTTTAGAAGCGGTAAAGGAAACTCCTATGGGGTTTCTTGTGGTATTTTTAGAAAAATCTGATTGAGCCTTGAAGTAGTTAAAACCAAAACCGAGGCTAATACCTTTCTGTGCCTGTAATAAGTTGGGGAATAATAAAAATAGAAAAATAACCCTCCAGAACATGTGAGTTATTTTTCTATGAAATCATTAACAAGTTTTTCAGCTCTCTTGAGAGAAACATCCAAATCTTGGTTTATCAAAGAGATATCAAATTTGTTCTCAAAAGACATCTCAAATTTAGCTTTAAAAATACGTTGTGATAGGCTGTCCTCAGACTCAGTTTTCCTATCTTTTAATCTTTCTTTTAGCAGTTCTAATGAAGGCACCTTGACAAATATGGCTAACCCACGGTCGCCAAAATATTCTTTTAAGTGAAGACCTCCCTTCACATCTACATCAAAAATGACATGTTTTCCGGAGTCCCAGATGCGTTCAATTTCTGATTTTAATGTACCGTAGAAATTACCGGCATATACCTCTTCCCATTCAATGAATTCATCATTATCAATTTTATTCTTGAAATCCTCTGGGGTTAAGAAGTAGTAATCTTTTCCATTTACCTCATTTCTACCTCGCTTATCACGGGTGCACGCTGAAATGGAAAAACCAAGTTTAGGGTTTGTTTTTAAAAGGTGTCTTACAATAGTTGTTTTCCCGGAACCAGATGGTGCGGAAAAAATAATGGCTTTCCCTTTACTCATGCTTTATCAGCTCCTCGAAAAAGTTGTTCTTTAATAGCATCAGCTAGATCGCTTGGTACGTTCTTACCACAACACGTATTTTTAACAAGTGATTTTATCGCCTTGTCAACATGATAAATTTCATAGTAAGGCATGCAATTGCAAACATGCTTATCAAAAAAATCCTTTTGTTCAGCACTGGCTTCACCATCCAATACAAGATGAAGCAATTCAAGACATTCGCTATGGCCTGGTTGACTCGAACCTTTTTTCATAGGCCCGCTGTTGTCTAAAGAATCGGTAGAATTTGACTCCATATTATTTAGTTTTTGTAACCCATTTTATTAGCATAATCACTAAGTTTTTCTTTAAGAAGGTTTCTTGCTCTATGAAGCCTTGACCTAACGGTACCGATAGGAATGTCTAATATTTTAGCCATCTCATCGTATTTAAAACCTTCCAAATCACAAAGAATAATTACAGTCCGAAAGTCCACATCCAAAGAATTTAGAGCATTTGATATCTCGTCACCTATCATATCCTGCACTGTCTCTACCCGCAAATCTGTGGTTATAGCCTTATCAACATCATCAGAGTTATAAAAAGTTTCCACTTCTTGATAATCAACCTTTGCAGGCTGTTTACTCTTCTTCCTGAAGTCATTAATGAAACTATTCTTCATTATGCGGAATAACCAAGCCTTAGCATTGGTGCCCTGCTCAAATGAAGTAATAAAGCGATATGCCTTTAAATAGGTATCCTGAACTAAATCTTTGGCATCATCATCATCAAAAGTAAGTCGGTAGGCAAAATTATACATAGGCCCTATGTAAGGAAGGAACTCCTTATCAAAAATTGATTCCTTTTCTTTTTGCGTATAATTTTGACGTTGTGAATCAGACATTGGGTTCAAAAATAATAATATTGAAATGATTTATATGAGCATCGCTCTTTTTTATAATACATTAACGTAGTGAAGTGTTATTTAGATAAGTAAAATAGAACATTATTCTTTGAATGGTTGAAATTGTCTTTTGCCTGACAAAGCCTAGAATGTGTATCATTACAGTAAGAAACTACGGAATGAGGACAATTAGCTATCAAGGCTGGACTTTACTTTTTGCAGATCAAGTTGATATTGAATTAGCCAAGAATTTATTTGACAATATTCAAAATGAAAAATTTTCTCAGACCGAATTATTAAAGGAAAATCATAGGAGCTCAGTTAATCGGATAAATATCAATTCACTAGATCTTGTTTTAAAAGTACCTAAAGAAAAAAATACCCGAAAATGGATAAGATTTTTGACATGGTTCCGCTTAGGTGAAGCATTCAAGAATCTTAAGTCTATGAAAATACTGTCAGATATTGGGGTAAAAACAACGACACCTTTCATTGCAGCTGAAAGACGTAATTTCGGAATGGTGGTGGAATCTTGGCTTACATATTCCTATCTAGATGGCACCACATGCTTAGACAAGCCAGAAACCTATCCAGACGTAATATTGACATTAAAGTCTATTCATAAAAAAGGGTTTATACATGGTGATCCACAGATAAGAAATTTCATTGAAAAAAATAATGAGATATATGTTATTGACGCCAACCCAAAGAAGGCTGGATTTACTGGATTTGATTTTGGGTATGAATGGGCATATCTTAGAAAGAGTGCGCCTGGTATAGAAGACCTTTTTAGTGAGATTTTAGAATCTCCATGGTATAAACTTGCATATCACTACGATTTATATTTACGTAAATTTTCAAAATTGAAAAGAAGGGTCTTATTTAGAAGTTAGACAACCAGATAATGGAAATCATTAAATTAATAAGGCCTCAACAGTGGGTTAAAAATTTATTCATCTTTATTGCTCCATTCTTTGCGGGAGTTCTGTTTCATAGAGAAGTATTAGTTGATGCGACCATAGGATTTATTTCTTTTAGCCTAGCTGCTAGTGCTATATACATTCTCAATGACATTCGTGACGTGAAAGCTGACAGAGCGCATCCCAAAAAGAAGTATCGCCCAATTGCCTCTGGTAAAATATCAACTTCTCTTTCCATTATCATTATGACAATTCTTGCTGCTATAGCGCTGAGTTTGTCTACTTTAACAAACCTGTATTTCACTGGAATAATTGGACTTTATATTATTATTAATGTTGCCTATTGTTTTGGGCTAAAGCACGTATCAATTCTAGATATGGTACTTATTTCTTTTGGTTTTGTTCTGAGAACAGTAAGTGGAGGTGTCATAGCCGATGTACCTTTAACTCAATGGTTAGTTATTATTATTTTTCTGCTTTCATTGTTTTTAGCACTAGCTAAAAGAAGAGATGATATACTAATTTTCAATGAATCAGGGAACTCCATCCGAAAATCAAGTTCAAAATACAATCTGGAGTTTATCAATTCAGCCATCACAATGGTTTCAACAACGTTGATTGTTGCTTACTTGATGTATACGATCTCTGATGAAGTAGTGAAAAGAATAAATTTTGAATATCTGTACTTCACTGGACTTTTTGTAATTCTTGGTGTACTTAGGTACCTTCAAAAAACACTTGTTGAGAATGACAGCTCTTCTCCAGTAAGGGTTCTCTATACTGATCGATTTATTCAGATCACCCTTATACTTTGGGGGCTGAGTTATTTCTTAATCTTATATCTATAAATAGATGAAAAAAATTTCTGGATGGGGCAACTACCCAATAGTAGATGCAGAAATAGTTCGATTTGATACACGGAGAGAATTAATAAATACTATTGACAATAGTAAGTCACAAATTATAGCCAGAGGAAACGCTCGATCTTATGGAGATTCAGCACTTGCTAACAGCGTCATAAGCTCGCTATCTTACAATAGATTTCTTCATTTCGATTCCAAAAGTGGAATCCTTAAATGTGAATCTGGAGTATTATTTAGTGAAATATTAGATGTCATCGTACCAAAAGGCTGGTTTTTACCGGTAACACCAGGAACTAAATTCATAACCGTTGGAGGTGCCATTGCCTCAGATGTTCATGGAAAAAATCATCATGGTGAGGGTTCCTTTTCTGCATATGTCATTGAATTTGATATTGTCTGTGCTAACAGTGAAACTATAACCTGCAGCCCAACTAAGGAGCCCGAGTTATTTGAAGCCACTTGTGGTGGCATGGGCCTGACTGGCGTAATTCTTAATGCTACTTTCAGCCTAAAAAAGATCGAGTCAGCATACATTTCTCAAAAGCAAATAAAGGCTAAGAATCTGGATGAAATTATTGATTTGTTTGATGAGTACAAATCGGCAACTTACTCAATGGCATGGATTGATTGCCTTAAAGGCAGAAGTGGATTTGGAAGAAGCATATTAATGTCTGGTGAACATGCGACCATAGATGAGCTAAACAAAAGCCAAAAAAAGGCTCCATTAAATCTTAAGCCAAAGAAAAAATTAAATATTCCTTTCAATTTTCCATCCATTGCATTGAATCCGCTTTCAATAAAAGCTTTTAATGCATTGTATTATGCCAAGAATTATAAAAAAGTGATGGAAGGTATTATTCCATACGAACCATTCTTCTATCCACTTGATGCAATAAATAACTGGAACAGAATGTATGGTAAAGACGGTTTTGTTCAGTATCAATTCGTGGTCCCCAAAGAAGGGGGTAAAGAAGGATTGGTAAAAATATTGAGTAAAATAAGAAGTAAGGGAATGGGTTCATTTCTTGCCGTTTTAAAGGCCTTTGGTCAACAAAATGATCTTATCGCCTTCCCAATGGAAGGTCTTACACTTGCACTAGATTTTCCTGTTAGAAAAGGACTTTTTGAGTTTCTTAATGAGCTTGATGCCATTGTTTTAGAATATGGTGGAAGAATATATTTAACGAAGGATGCTCGGATGGATGCACAAACACTTGAAAAGAGCTACCCTAATTTTATCAAATGGAAAAACATTGTTGAAAAATATAACCCAAAATTTAAGTTTGCATCAACCCAATCTGACCGACTAAACATCACTTCTTAATGAACGATAAAAAGGTATTAATATTAGGCGCAACCTCAGACGTAGGAAAGGCGCTCGCACAGGTTTATGCAGAAATGAAGTATCCGCTCATACTGGCTGCTAGAAATATAGAAGATCTTGAGCCTATTAAGAGTGATCTTGAAATAAGAAAAGACGCGAAGGTGGAGATAGCATCATTTGAAGCTACTGACTATAGCTCACATGCTGGATTTATTTCAAAAGTAGGCACACCAGACATTTGTATTTGTGTATTCGGCTTCCTTGGAGATCAAACTGAAGCTGAGAATGATTGGAGTCAAGCCAATAGCATAATGTCTATTAATTATATCGGTGGCGCTTCTATTTTAGAAGAAGTAGCTAAAAAAATGATTGATAAAAAATCAGGAACTATTGTAGGCATTAGTTCTGTAGCAGGTGAACGAGGAAGACAAAGCAATTACTTTTATGGATCGTCAAAAGCAGGCTTTACAGCTTATCTATCAGGATTAAGAAATAGGCTTTTTCATAAGGGGATACACGTTTTGACTGTCAAACCAGGGTTTATTGACACAAAAATGACCGCAGGAATGGATTTGCCAAAACCTTTAACGGCTAGTCCTTTGCAGGTTGCAAAAGCCATTGCAAAAGGCGTCAGTAAAAAAAGGAATACTATTTATGTACTGGGTATGTGGCGCTTGATTATGTATATAATTAAAACAATACCAGAAGTCATTTTCAAAAAGTTAAAACTGTGAGTAAAAAGCTTGCCCTTTTTGATTTTGATGGGACCATTACTACTAAAGACAGCTTCATTGAGTTCTTAAAGTTTCATAAAGGAACCCTGAATTTCTTCTTTGGCTTCGCAGTCCTATCCCCATATTTAGTGGCTATGAAACTTCGATTGATCCCTAATTGGAAAGCCAAAGAAATTGTTCTTAAGTACTTTTTAAAGGGTTTGGAGCAGGAAAAGATGGAACAATTAGCACGTGATTTTACTACTGAAGTTATTCCCGGATTATTGAGACCAAGGGCCATCGAGCAAATAAGGAAACATAAAGAAAATGGTGATGATATTTACCTTGTTTCTGCCTCTGCTGAAGGCTGGTTAAAGTTTTGGTGTGATGAAATTGGCATTAGACTTATAGGTACAAGACTTGAAGTGATTGATGGGAAGATAACAGGTAAAATTGATGGGAAGAACTGTTATGGTCCAGAAAAAGTAGCTCGTATAAAAGTTGAAATAGATATCAGCCATTATTCTGAAATTTATGCTTATGGTGATAGTAGAGGCGATAAAGAAATGTTAGCACTGGCGGATCATGCGTGTTACAGACACTTCTAGACTAGATTCTTTTTAGTATTAAATAGCTTTCTGATCTTTTATACTCCTCATAATAGGGATTCTCAACGATCTTCCAGCTTTCAAACCAATGCATGACCTTGTCCTTTTTCATCTGTTCGTCAAGAATTATAAAGTCTACTTCTCGATTAAATACATCTTCTAAAACCTCTAACTGAGAAAATTTTATTGGTCGTTTCTCCTCCCTATATTCGAAAGTTTTATAATTAATGATGTGGTACTGATTAATATTGTTGTAGATAAGGTGCCATGGCCCAATAACACTTGAATTAGGTTCAATATTAGCTAGTACTTCATTATTCCATTCTTGGAAGTCAAACTTCTTATTGAAAATTGAATCATATTTAGTTACCATAAAAACTAGCTGACCCACGATAATAATTGAATAAAGTACGATGTTAAATTTCCTTTCTTTTTGAGATGAAATCTGAATCGCCCTAGCACAAATCAACGCCATGTATGGAAATATAAACATTAAATACCTTGGGGCGTGACCTCCACCTAGAAGCCCCAGTAAAACCATAAGAAGGACAACATAGTCAATTAAAAAAGGGCTCTCTCTTCGAATTCTTTTAAAGTAAAGCATCAGAGAGATAAAAAATGCTCCACTTATTATCCAAACATTCTGATCCCAGAAGTATCTTTTATGTTCATTTAATAACCCTATTATATTACTAAAGACAGAAGATATTAGGCCTCCATCTACTTTTTCCTTAAAACTATGCGAAGGCCAATTTCTTAGTTCATAAACATATTCAGTGAAATTAACTTCAAACCAAAGCCCCTCAGTATAAATGAGGCATGTTAAAAAGCAAGGTATTGAAAACAGTACTAATGACTTCCATTGTTTGTGAATTAATAGTAAAAGAAAACCAGCAACAGGAAAAATAACAGCATTCAAATGACCTAAAAATGTTATCCCTGAAAATATGCCAGCTAAAACAGGAAATTTCCAATGTCCAGAGATTCTTGTTTTATTAAAAAATATAAACGCAATCATTCCAAGAAACATTACGGGAAGCTCTGGCCTAAATAATAAAACCCTTTCGATAAATTCAGGAGTTATTAAAAGAAGGAAAACCGCTAAAATGATTTGATCTCTATTAATCGAGTTGTTGGTTGACTTTGGCAGCTTAAACATTAACAGAAAAGTTAAGCCCGATAGGATTATCATATAAATTCTTAAGGGTAATAACCCCCACCCAAAAATCTTAATGATAATCGAACCTCTCCAAGTCAGCCACATAAGAA
>CAYGNU010000015.1:9616-21925 GCA_964351175.1 uncultured Roseivirgaceae bacterium
TGGCCAACCAATAAGCCTGTTCACCAAACCAATTTTCATCAGATTGAATAGAACGATCTGGCAAGCTAAAAAATAGAACGAGACAGGTGATACTGAAAATTAGAAATTGAACTTTTTTATTCGAAACTACAGTAATGGCCCTATCTACAATCATTTTATTAGATTAACCTATTTTCTTCCATTTTAACATAATAGACACACCAAATGGAAGAACCCATTTGTTTCTTAGATAGCTTCGCTCTGTCAAAAAGATATTATACATAATATCGTTTAATGCACCTGCTTTAAATTTTTTAAAGTCTGACTTAACTTCTCTGTTTTTCGACTTAAAAAGGTTGGATAGCTTACGAACAAAAAATATTGGTAAAAAAAATATTGAATTAAAATAGCTGCAAAACTCTATAGTACCCGTCTTCTGAAAAAGTGGCATTAAATTAGTTTTGGTGTACCTACGAAAATGATGATTAATAATATCATGATCGCTCCATAATGACATGAAAGCAGGCACTGTAATAAGTATGTTACAATTTGACCTACATACGCGCTTCATTTCATCAACCCCAAGTTGATCATCTTCTATGTGTTCAATAACATCGAAAGCACATACAAGATCAAATGATTCATCTTCAAAGGGAAGTTCCAAAATACTTCCATTAATCACAGGAATTTTAACAACCTCTCTTACAAATTGACAACAATCATCATCATATTCCAAAGAGGTAACTTCTCCATATTTTTGAAGCATCTCACTCGTAGCACCAGTGGCAATTCCAATATTGAGAATTTTAAGTTTTTTGTCTTGACCAATCAGCTTTATTTGAGCCTCAATAATTTTAAGTCTCGCCAAAAACCACCAATGGTTCCTCTCTTGAATATAATACTCTTGGTAATATCCTTTATCCAATTTTTTCTTCTTTATTGATGATTCGCTTTTCAATTATGTACATCGGGCGGCCCTTAGACTGATCAAAAATTCTGGCCACATATTCACCAATGACTCCTAGTGATATGAGTTGAACACCACTAAATAATGCTATGGATACAATGATAGTTGTATACCCCTCAGGAATGTTGTCATACATTATTTTTTGTGCAACCAATATTGATATATATATAAGTGCTATGACAATGGTATACAGACCCAGTCTGGTAATTATTTTTAATGGGAAATTGCTAAAGTTGAATATACCATCATAAGCCAACTTAAACAGTCTACCTAGAGAATATTTTGTTTCGCCCGCGTTTCTGGATTCGCGTTCGTATTCCATACCAAACTGTTTAAATCCAACCCAAGATCTCATACCTCTCACATATCGACTTCGTTCTGGCATTTGGTTGATAAGGTCAACCACTCTTCTACTCATTATTGAAAAGTCACCACTATCAAGTGGTAAATTGGTATCCGTCAACAATCTTTGTATCCGATAATAGGCCCAATAGCTGAGTTTTTTAAAAAACCCTTCTTTTCTTTTTCTTCTAACACCATAAACTACATCATAACCCTCATTTATTTTATTGAAAAATGGTGTTATTAGTTCAGGTGGGTCCTGAAGATCCCCATCCATTAGCATTATGGCTTGAGTTCCACGAGCGCAGGCCATACCAGCAGAAATGGCTATTTGATGCCCGTAATTTTTAGATAAAAAGACTGCCTGAAAGTCTTCGTCCTGATTTGAAAGCTCCTGGAGCAGAAGTGGCGTTGAATCCTTACTGCCGTCATTGACCAGTACGAACTCCAATTTTAAATCTACTTTGTCCCTTAATGCAAAGAGGCGCTTTTTTAATTCACTAAAAACTTGCTCTTCATTATAGAGAGGAACAACAATTGATACTTGGGGATTTTCCATAACAATTCCCAAACATAAGGAAATCAAATAAAAAGGGCGCCAATAAATGGCACCCTGTACTATATTACTTCCTTGCCATCAACCTACATGACTCTACCATCCTGATAAACTCAGCTCTGTAACCTTGTTCATCCTTTCCTTTGGCTGATTTCGCCATCTCATAAATATCTGAATAAGTCAAACTGCCTTTAAAATCTGAATCTTTCAGTTGCATGCCAAAGGCCGCTACAGCTGCAGACCATATGAAATTATCGGAGGAGTTGCCAATAGACTTCTTAGAATCTTCAATTGTTTTAACAATCAATTTACTTTTATCGCCATCAGGTGCTTTATACCTTAGTTTAACAGTCATCAGCTCTGAAGAACTATTGGCTCCTTCAGTGATTTTAGTTTTTTGATATTTCAGATCATCCACAACAAATTGGCTCTTCACTCCTACCGGGATAATTTCATATAATGCTGTCACTGTATGGCCGGCTCCTAACTCACCAGCATCCTTTTTATCATTATTAAAATCCTCAGAAGCAAGTAGTCTGTTCTCATAGCCAACTAATCTATAGGCTTGGACTTTCGCAGGATTAAATTCCACTTGAATTTTAACGTCTTTGGCAATGGTGAAAAGGGTGCCTCCAAACTCATGAACTAATACTTTTTGCGCTTCCAAAATATTATCGATATAAGCGTAGTTACCGTTACCTTTATCAGCAAGTATTTCCATTTTAGAATCTTTGTAATTACCCATACCAAAACCTAAAACCGTAAGAAAAACTCCTTCATCACGCTTTTGCTCTATTAATTCTTCCATAGATTCGTTGCTTGAAGCACCCACATTAAAATCTCCATCTGTGGCCAGTATAACACGGTTATTACCATCTTTTACAAAATTCTGTTTGGCTATCTTGTAAGCCAAATTGATACCTGCACCTCCTGCAGTCGAACCTCCCGCGCTAAGATTGTCTAAAGCTTCAAATATTTTCTCCTTTTCGGTCGCGCTAGTTGAAGGAAGCACCTCTCCGGCTGCTCCAGCATATACAACTATGGCGACCTTGTCTTGAGGTCTAAGTTTATCGATCAACAAACCAAAGGCTGATTTTAATAAAGGCAGCTTATTGGCTGCACCCATTGAGCCTGATACATCAAGAAGAAATACTAAATTTGATGGTGGAAGATTATCCATAGAAATGTCCTTACCCTGAAGTCCAATATGCACTAGTTTGTGATCTTTATTCCAAGGGCTTACTGCAAGTTCTGTATTAATAGAAAAAGGATCATCCCCTTTCGGCTGAGCATAATGATAGTTGAAATAGTTGATCATCTCCTCTACTCTCACCGCATCTTTAGGAGGCATCTGCCCTTGATTTAAAAACCTTCTCACATTGCTATAAGAAGCAGCATCTACATCTATTGAGAAAGTTGACAAAGGATCATTAAATGGATTTTTAAATCCATTCTCAGCGATCTTTGCATATTCTTCAGTGTTATTTTCCTGAGGAGCTGGCACATACTGATTTCTAGCCACTCCTGAAGGTCTGCTTATAAAAGCTTCATCAGCAACAGACATTTCATACTCAGCGCTGATCTTTTTCTCACTTCTATTAGCTTTTCCTCGACTAATTGTCACGATCTCACTAAGTTGCTTCACATCAGAAGACATTTGAACATCGATAATTATTCTACCACCCACTTTAATCTCTTCAGTGGCTAAGCCTATAAAACTGAAAACAAGAACTGATTGGCTACTAGGTGCCTCAAGTGAATAAACTCCATCGAGGTCTGTGACAGTCCCAATTGTAGTCCCTTTTACAACGACATTAATTCCCACCAAGGGTTGTCCATCATCCATAGAGGTGACTTTTCCTGAAATTTTGATTTGGCTAATAGCATCATTATACATGAAACCTATTAACATTAAGCAGAGCATCATTTTAATTTTCATGGCATTTATATTTAAGTTGAACTTTGGTATTAGGATGCACCACCTTTTCATATTCCATAAATGGATTGAAAAAATATTTTAGTTTAGTCATTCGAGATTTTAAAAAGCCGCCAATTACAGAAGAAGAACTCATATCGTCCTATAAGAAAACAGCTAGTTTAGAAATACTAGGTCAGTTGTATAAACCTTATATGCATCTAGTTTACGGTCTCTGTTTAAAATACTTAAAGGACAGGGAGGAAAGTCAGGATGCTGTCATGCAGATTTTTGAGAAACTAATTGAAGCTATTAAAAAGCATGAAGTTCAAAACTTTAAAAACTGGCTTTATGTAATGGCAAAGAATCACTGCTTAATGGCTCTCCGTTCTAAAAAGACAAAATCAACTTCCATAGAATTGAATAATGACATTATGGAATCTGACCTTCTTTTGCATCATAATGATGAAGGTGACTTGGAAGATGACTTACAAAAATTAGAAGTTTGTATAGATAAGTTGCAGAATGAACAGAAACAGTGTGTTCAACTGTTTTACCTTCAAAAGAAGCCATATGTTCATATAGCTGAAAAAACTGGTTTTGATTTAAAGAAAGTGAAAAGCTATATTCAGAATGGCAAACGAAATTTAAAAATATGCATGGAAAGCACAAGTGAGTAAAAACAAAAACCATATTGATCAATTAACCCCCGAGCTTATAGATAAGTATCAAAAAGGGCTATTATCAGAAGATGAGCAGTATCAGGTTGAAAGATTGATGTTGAACTCTGATTTTGATAGCGAAGCTATGGAGGGCTTTGCTCATTATGATGGCGATATGATCAATGATTTAACTTCATTAAATCAACAGCTTGAGCAAAGAATAGTAAAAGAAAAAAATGATTCTTCATTTTTCTTATTCAAAATAGCTGCTTCCATCCTACTACTTTGCCTTTGTTCATACCTGGTTTGGGATATTATCAATAACCCAACCGAACCACAAATTGCTCAAAATAAGGAAATCGAGGCTGCCGAAAAACCAATCGAAGCGGAGTCGCTTGCCGAAGCAGAGGTTGAAGTTGATGAAGATGTTGAAATAGATAAAAAAACAGAGAAGAACGCTTTGATCCGGCCTTCAGTAAAGACTGAAAAAAGTATTGACTTAAAAACTGATGAGTTTATGGCTCTGGCTGATACAGAAGAAGAAGTTGAATCGTTATCACCTAAGCAAGCAAATGAACCAATACTTGAAGAATTACCTTCAGAGAGCAACTTTGATGAATTGATCTCTGAAGCTGAAGTCAATGATTCTGATATATCCAAAGCTATTTCTAATAAGGTGGCAGGGGTTAATATCACATCAGACACCGCGATTACCTTTGATCAGTTAGCAAACATTTCTAAAAAAGAGTCTGATGGAGAGTCAAAGAGCAGAAAGAAATCAATCGCGCGTAGCACAACACCTTCAATGAGTGGTGTCACAGCTCTTGATGTTGCTAAAGAGAGGTTCAATTCAATGGTAAATGGAAAAGTAACTTCATTAGAAGATGGTAAGCCCCTACCTGGCGTCAATGTGGTATTAAAAGGAAGTACAGTTGGAACTGTTACTGATATTGAGGGTAATTTCCAACTAAATAATATTGATTCAATTGTAGATAATACACTTGTGATTAGTTTCATTGGCTTAGCTACTGAAGAAATAGAAATTGGTGATAGATCAAAAGTTGATATTCAAATGGGTAATGATGTAGCGCAGCTTAGTGAAGTGGTAGTTGTTGGATATGGCTCTTCATCAACATCGGAAGTCGATAAGTCAATAAATACCTGGACTAATTCGCGTCCATCTATACCGATGTCAGAGTTTAAAAAATACTTGAAGGACAATACGCGATACGATGAAAGTAATGAGGTTAAAGGTAAAGTGACTGTTAGGTTTGATATTCTTAATAATGGTCAACTTATAAATTTTGAGATCAAGAGAAGCCTGAATGACTATTATGATCAAGAGGCCATTAGGCTAATCAAAGACGGCCCTGAATGGCTACCTGCGGAGCAGAATGGTAACTTTGTAATGAGTTCAGCAATTGTGACAGTTAGGTTTGAAAAGAAATAGAAACCAGCTTTACTAGCGTACTTCTTCCACTTTCAAATGTTCATATCTAGATAAATAATTATCTAAAACCTCCAAAGATTGCGGATCAATAATCTGAGTGTTAATAACCAATTCTTTTTTATCTGTTTTCAAAATATAATCACCAAAAAAAGACTTAAATGAAACCACTTCGTCAAGTTTAATTCTTTTTTCAAAAAAGGCATTTTCAATAATCTCATTGTCCTTTACAGTAAGGTAATTATTGAAAAGATTATTGGTATAAACTACAGTATATATTGTTCCCATTATCATCCAACCCCAGCTCGTCCAACGGGCCTTGTCATCAAAAATAAGTACACAAGCAATCAAAACGAACCATAAAATAATCATGGCAAGGTTAAAGTACCTTCTGTTCTTTTTGTATTTTATAATGGTCTGCATAGGTTTTTATGTTCCAAATAAAGATAAAAAAATATGCGTCAAATAAAAAGAGCCTTAGAAAATCTAAGGCTCTTTAAATGATATTACGACAGGTGATTATTTAAATTTTGGATGCTTCTCACCTGGAAAAGTCTCTTCAAAAAAGTCTCCATACTCACGTATGGTCTTTTTCATATCCTTTCTCAACCATATGATGCCCACTAAGTTAGGAAGGGTCATTAAAGCAATTGTTATTCCCGATAATGTCCATATAATAGTTGTATCGGCAAATGAAGCAAAGAAGAAAGCAACTACATAAACAACTCTATAGTAGATGACCGACTTTGTTCCAAACAAATATGTCATGGCTCTATCTCCATAGTAAGACCAGCTAATGGCAGTACTAAACGCAAATAGGAGTAATCCGATAGAAACAATGTACTGACCATAATCACCAAAGAACCCTCTATTGAAAGCAATAGCGGTTAATGGGGCAGAATGGACTAATGATTTTCCTATAAATTTTAAAGACCTGTCGTCAGTAATTTTACCATCACCCACTTTTACAGCTCCAGTGAACAACTCCTCATCAAGAAGTCCTTCATTTTTATAAACTAAAATATCATTCGCAAATGATCTGGCATGAAGAAAAGTAAGGTCAGTATTTTGGATAACCCCATTCTCAACTATCAACTCTCCAGTGTAATCCTTTTCAGCAGAATGACCATTCAGGTGATTGTAGATCTTATTTAAATCTTCCTTATCGGTTTCGCTATATTGATTAGTCAAAATTTCAATATCGGTATAATCGAATTGATTTTGATGTTTTTCATTCCAAGCCCCTGAAGATAATAATACAAGACCTGTTACGGTACAAATTACTATTGTGTCAATAAATGGTTCTAATATAGCTACCATCCCTTCAGAAAGTGGTTCATTAGCTTTAGCTGATGCGTGAGCAATAGGGGCAGAACCTTGACCTGCTTCATTTGAAAACAAACCTCTACCAACTCCTTTGTTAAAAGCGAACGCAAGATTAGCACCTATAAAACCTCCGGCAGCAGCTGATCCGGTAAAAATATCCGCGAAAATAGAAACGAATGAAGGTATAATATTTTCAAGATTAGCGAATATAACTGCGAAAGCACCTATAAAATATATAATGGCCATTGCAGGCACTAACTTTGATGTTACTGCTGCTATTCTCTTTATTCCTCCAATAATCACTAGACCCAGAAATACTGATAGAACAGCTCCAGAAATGATCTGATCAATACCAAAGGTGGCTAATAAGGAACTTGATATGCTATTTATTTGAGGTAAACTACCAGTGCCAAAAGAAGAAAGTACTGTAGCAAAGGCAAATATAGCAGCTAACCATTTTAGATTAACTGGCTTACCCTTGAATAAAAATTTGGCATTTTTCATATAGTACATTGGTCCGCCAGCCATTGTACCATCATCTAATTTTTCTCTGTATTTGTGAGATAATGAAACCTCAACAAATTTTGTACACATACCAAGTGCTGCAGTTACAAGCATCCAAAATAGAGCAGCAGGACCCCCCAAGTGTAAGGCTAATGCAACACCAGCTATGTTTCCAGTTCCTACAGTACCTGATAAGGCAGTTGCCAAAGCTTGAAAGTGAGAAGTATCTCCAGGTAAATCTTCTTTATCAAATTTTCCTTTTACAATTCTTACAGCATGTTTAAAGAATCGTATTTGTGGAAATCCTAAATAAAAGGTAAAGAAAACACCAGTTCCCAGTAAAGCGTATGGAAACCACACTGCGCTTCCAATAAAACTATCAATGAGGACTAGAAAATCATTTAATGCTTGCATATACAAAAAGTTTTATGACTGAATCGACAAATCTAACAAATAAAATATGGCAGCAAAAAATACATTTTGATAAGTGGAAACAATGTAAATATTTGATTTTCAAAAACTGTAGAAAAAAAACAATTCAGGTTATCAACTTTTTTAAGATAAAAACGTTCTATGCTCTATTGTATTAACAGATTAATGAAAAAGGCATATTTATTTATTTTGTTTTTGATCTTGGGACTAGGTAAGATAGAAGCTCAGGAAAAAAGTGCCCTTTCTCTTATCAGAGAAGAATTATTCTATACTGATTTTGATCTGGAAAAATGCGTTGAGTACTATGCTAAGGTTGAAGCTTATAAGCGATCAACACCTGTAATTACAGCTTATGAAGCCGCTGCTAAAGCATTATTGGCTAAACATAGCTGGAATCCAATTTCAAAATTCACTAATTTAAAGGAAGCCCTGGAATTGCTATCTACAGCAGTTGACTTAGATCAAATGAATCTGGAAATCAGATTTTTAAGACTATACATAGAAAACAGTCTGCCATCATATATTGGCACGAAAGACAATATTACAGAGGATAAAAAACTCATCATTGACAATATTCAACTTCTGGACTCATCAGACCTTAACGCAGATATTATCCAATATATCTTAAAATATATGTCCACTGAAGTGGCCTGTACTTCTGATGAAATGCAGGTAATAAAAGCCCGCTTGATTTAAACTACTTTCTTTCTTATTTGCTTAGCGTAAGTTCTACTTACCGGAAAACTCTTTCCGTTCTCCATTTTAACAATCAATCCACCATTAAAATGTTTTTCGATTTCCTTTAAGCAGTTAAGGTTAATTATGGAGCTTCTATGTATTCTGATGAACACTTCAGGATCTAGGCGCTCCTCAAGTTTTCCAATTCCTGAAGAACTTAAAAATTGGTCTCCTTTGGTAGTAAGCACTGTATAATCTCCAGAAGCTTCTAAATGAATGATATCCTTTACTTCTAGATTGAGCAACTTCTCACTTTTTTGAACAAATAGATGAGTTGAGTACTTTGTGCCTCCATCTAAAGAGCCTTTAATGCTAGTGATAAGTTCTTCTACATTATTGTCTTCCGCTTTTATCCGCTCAGAAGCCCTTTCTACTGCCAATCTGAATCGATCCTCATCTAAAGGTTTTAGAAGATAGTCAATGGCACTTTTATCAAAAGCCTTAATGGCATATTGATCATATGCAGTAGTAAATATTACAAATGGCTTGTGAGAAAGATTTTCCAAGACATCAAACCCATCCATGCCAGGCATTTGTACATCAAGAAAAATCAAATGCGGCTTTAATTCATTGATTTTTTCAACAGCATCTTTGCCATTTGAACACTCTGCAACAATTTCTATCTCTGTATATGGCTCTAAAAATTCAATTAAAAGTTCACGCGCCAGTTTCTCATCATCTATAATAATGCAGTCGATTTTCATATTTAGTCGTTAATTGTTTAGTTGGTTAGTGTTCTATTAGTTCAGACACCCCATTTGTAACCACTGGTTCGTATTTTTCTATTATTGGAATGATAAATTTAACTGTATATCCATCATCACGAGGTAGAATTTTCAAGCCTGCCTTTCTTCCAAAAATACTTTTTAATCTCTTATCAGAATTTTTAAGCCCAACACCAGATGACTGCCCGTCTAAAACCTTAAAAGCATTTTTACCCAAACCATCATCGGTCACCTCAAAATAAATACCTTCTTCAACTCGCTTTACAATAAGCTTAATTGTTCCACCATCATCTTTTGGTGCAATACCATATTTAACAGAATTCTCTACAAGTGGCTGCAATATCATAGGTGGTACCTCAAGGTTGATGCACTCAGGTTCTACTTCAACTTCGTATTTAAGTCTTGACCCAAATCTAACCTGCTGTATTTTTATGTAATTCTCAATAAAATCTAATTCATGAATAAGTTTTACCAAATCTCCTGAATGTGAATCCAAGGCATACCTAAAGACATCAGAAAGCTGTGTAATAACCTTACGCGCTTTTTCCTTACTTGAAGCTATCAATGTACTAATAGAATTTAGGGTATTAAATAGGAAGTGAGGATTAATCTGAGATTTAAGTAACGCCAACTGCATTTCCTTATTTTTTAATGCCAATTGACTCTTCTCCTGTTCTTTTCTCTGAGTATACTCGAAGTATCTAATTACATAAAAAATCGCTACAGTAATTATATATTGATCATAAAATCTCATAGCATCCCAGCTGAGCAAGTCTAGCATGTATTCCTTATAATCATCAAAAAAAACAAGGCCATCTAGAAAGTAATAAAAGTAATAAGACAAATAGCTCATCGACATAAAGTAGATAGCAAGACCAATGACATGTCCTGTAATCTGAAAAACCAGCTTATATCTTACAAGCCATGAGGCATAAAAAAAAGTAAGACCAATAAATATACATAGTGCTTCAAACATATATAATCCATTCCATAAGGCATCGGTATTGTATGGTCTGAACACTTGCCATTCAATTATTGAGCTAAGCGTATGATTTATAGCATACCATATACAAATCAGCATGTAAGCTGTTTTATAAACTTTTGGTATTTTATCAAATAGACTCATAAAAGGAGGTGTAATTTAAGCATTCATAGTCAAAAAATTGCTTCGGCAAATTTAGAGTCAATATACTTTCGCTGAAATGGTTGATTTATGGGTTAAAACTTGCATCTATACTTTAAATGCTCTTATTGACGTATACAATAATTGATTATATGATGTATCATCACCATCTTTAACAAATACTTAAGTAACTACTTATCAACATTATGCGATCAATTTTGATTGTAATTTTTCTTTCAATCTCTTTTTTGGGATTTTCTCAAAAGACAATAACCATATCTGGTAAATTGATCGATGATGAAACCGAAGAACCTATTGTCTTTGCATCAATCGGTATAGATGGTAAATCGGTGGGTACTGTCTCCAACGCTATAGGTGAGTTTGACTTTCATGTACCCTATATCTACAAAGACTATCGAATGATTATCAGAATGCTGGGCTATCAAAACCTTTCAGTTCCTATTTCAAACTATGCCTATGAAGACACTGTAGTTTTCAGGTTAAAAAGGGCCTCAAAAGTATTAGATGAAGTGGTAATAATGGATTCATTAGATGGTGGTGACATAGTAAGTGCCGCCTTAAATAAGATTGATAAAAACTATCCCAAAGAGCCCTTTATGATGGACGGATTTTATCGTGACTTGAAAAAAGTGGGCGGAAAGTATTTTTCTCTTTTAGAGGCTGCAGTAAAAATTTATGATGAAGATTATGAGGAGCCTAAGAACAAGAATAGACTGCGGGAAAGAGTAGCATTGATGGAAGTTAGAAAAAGCCTTGGTTACAGTAATAAGTTCACCAGCTACTTCGAGAAGTATAACCTATTAGAAGATCTACTTCTTCATAATAATATTAGATACAGACAATTTCCGATGGAAGAAATTTTCTTCAACAGTTTTAGGCGTGGTGAGACAACCATATACAATGGTCACTTGGTGTATGTAGCAGAAGGACGTTTCCTCGTTCCTGAAAATGCAGGGACGATGCATATCAAACTCTTTGTTGATGTTGACTCCTATGGCATCGTTAGAATGGAATATGAAAGAACTTATAACAATGAGGTATTGAGAAAGAAAGGTGATCTTGTAAGTAGATATATTTCTGATACTAAAACTATAGACTTTAAGGAATATCAAGGCAAAATGTACCTCAATCTAATATCGCTTAAATCAAAGATCAATTGGTACGATCAAAAAACAGATGAGCTAAGGTTTGAAACAGAACTGCAGCAGGAACTGCTCATAAATAATATAGAAACTAATCCATATGAACGCATAGCTGGAACAGAAAAAATGAGACGTTATGGGCTACAGTACCAAGATGAGAAGTACAACCGTGAATTTTGGGAGAACTATAATGTAATTAAGGATACGCCTTTAGATGAAGAAATAGTTGCTGATTTGGAAGAATTGGGTACCCTTGAAGAGCAGTTTGAAAATTATTAACCAGTGAAAGCTGCCATTCATCGTGAAATTAAACAGTAAAACGAGACAGCCTATCAACTTTGGTCTGCCTTATGTTACTTAGTATTCATAAAGCCAACTATAGACAAGAAACATCCCTGAGGCCAAGGCGCTTTGGGGATGTTTTTTTATA